>JANLUW010000181.1:0-27543 GCA_031363645.1 Rhizobacter sp.
CTGCTCGGCACGCGCGAGCCGCAGCTTTACGGGCACGAGACGCTGGCCGATGTCGAGGCGCGGGCCAAGCAGATCGGCGGGGAGCGCGGCGCACTCGTCGAATGCTTTCAAAGCAACCACGAAGGCGCGTTGATCGACCGCATACAGGCCGCGCGGGCCGACGGCACTGACTGGATCGTCATCAACCCGGGTGGCCTCACGCACACCAGCGTCGCGCTGCGCGACGCGCTGGCGGGCGTTGCGATTCCGTTCATCGAAGTGCATGTCTCGAACGTGTACGAGCGCGAGGCTTTCCGGCATTACTCGTTTTTGTCGGGCATCGCAGCCGGTGTGATCGTGGGCTTCGGCGTGGCCGGCTATGCGATGGCGGTCAACGCGGCGATCGACCGGGCATCATCGGCCTGAAGGGCAGAAAATTTCTGTAAATCAGGGGCTTCTCTGTCATCGCGGGTGACCGTTCGGCAGTTAGACACGCATCGGCCGCCCGCCCGTGGCGACCCTCCGTGGAGACCGCCATGTTTCAGACCAGACTGCTCATCGTTCCACTGGCGGCTGCGTTGCTGTCGGCCTGCATCGTCGCGCCGTACCCTTCACGCCGCGCGGTCTATTCGCAGCCCGTGCCGGTCGGCGTCCAGCCGGTGCCCTACGGCGGATACGGCAACTACGGCGACGAGGTCGTCGTCGTCGACATCGCACCGCCCGCGCCGTATGTCGAAGTCGTGCCTGTGATCCCGTATGCCGGCGCCGTCTGGATCGGCGGCTATTGGGGCTGGCGCGGCGGCCGGCATGCGTGGGTGAGTGGTCGTTGGGACCAGCCGCGTGCCGGCTACGGCTGGCGCCCGCACGCCTGGGTTCAGCAGGGCAGCCGCTGGCACCTGCACGCGGGCGGCTGGATCAGGGGCTAAAAAGTGTGAGCCCCTCGGCCAACGGGTACGTTGGCCGATCCCCCGTGGAGATGCAGGCCAGCGGGAGGGCCTCGCAGTGACCTCTCCTAGTCCCGCATCGCCTCGTAGACCGCCGCGGTCGTGTTGACCGCGTGCTCCGCGACCTGCGACGCGTTCGCCGCGAGCACATGCAGCGGGTAGGTGCCCGAGACGACACCGCCGCAGGCCACCTCAACCGCCCGCACCGCCGGTGGCAAGCCTTCGACGGCGTCGGCCAGGCAGTGCACGACCGAGCTGAAGCCGTTGGCGTCGAACAGCAAATCGCCCTCGGTCATCACGCGGTATTCGTACACGTCGTCGGTGCGGTGGATCTCGATGCGGACGATCATGCGGTTGGCCTCGTGGGTTCACGCCGAGCCCGGCGCGGCGGTTGAGTCGATGCTATGCCAGCAGCGCGGGCCAGCGGCACTGTGCGGCATACGCGGCCGAGTGCGGCCGTGGGTGCGGCATGATCGCAAGTCGGCGCGGTCACCAATCGCCGCGCAAACACGATGCCCAAGGTCCACAACCACTACGACAACCTCAAGGTCGCGCGCACCGCCTCGCCCGAGGAAATCCGCGCCGCGTACCGCGGCTTGACGCGCAAGCACCACCCGGATCGCAACCCCGACAACGCCGATGCCGAACGTGTGATGGCAGTCATCAACGTGGCCTACGACGTGTTGTCCGACCCGGTCAAGCGCAGCGAGCACGACCGCTGGATCGCACAGGCCGAAGCCGCGCACGTTCGCGCTGCGCGGCCGGTGCGCAGCCGGCCCACCGTGCACGCGCCGACCGATCGCTACCGGTACAGCCCTGACGCGTTCGAGCGGGCGCAGGCGCTGCGCCTGCGGCAGGTTCGCGCCGAACGCCGCGTGCGCCATGCCGTAGCTCACCTGACGCGACACCGCATCGCTTACGGCCTCGCGGCGGTCGCTGCGTTGTGCCTGGCGGCGGTCGGGTTGTCGGCGCTGCGCGCACCGGATCTGCCGTCGGCCACCGCCATGGCGCTCGCCGCCAGCACGCGGCACGTGGCCGGCTATGCGCGCGCGGCGAGCGCTCCGAACGGCGAGCGCTGGCCGCGCCTATCGGGCTACATCGACGGGTATGGGCAGATGAACAAGGACGGCCAGTCGAATGTCACGGTCGAGAACGCGCACAACGACACCGACATGTTCGTCAAGCTGTACTCGCTCGACGGGCCGACCGCCGTGCCGGTGCGCACCTTCTTCGTTGCAGCGCGCGATCGCTTCACGCTCGACGGGCTGACGGCCGGCACCTACGACCTGCGCTACCGCAACCTCGCCAGCGGCGAGCTCTCACGCTCGGCGGCGCTGATCATCGAAGAAGTGGTCACGCCGCAGGGCAAGCAACACAGCGCGATCGGCATCAAATTGTACAAATCGGTCGACGCCAACATGCAGGCCTACTCGCTCGGCGACGCCGATTTTTGAGTGGCGCGACGAGGGCGAACTGCCTCGCCGGGCGCGGTTGAACCGGGCGCTTCAGGCGACGATGCCCTTGGCGCGCAGCAAGGCGATCTGCTGCGCCGACAAGCCGATCTCTTGAAGCACCGCATCGGTGTCGTCACCGAGGTGCGGCGCGGACGTGCGCAGCGTGCCCGGCGTGGCCGAAAGCTTGGGTACGACGCCGGGCACGTCGAGCTCGTGACCGTCGCGTGTGGTCTGCTTCAAGATCATGTCGCGGGCGCGGAAATGCGGGTCTTCGTGGATGTCTTTCGCGGTGTAGACCTTGCCAGCCGGCACCCGCGCGGCACCGAGCAGTGCGAGCACCTCGTCGACTCGGCGCGCGAGCGTCCAGTGCCCGATCGCGGCGTCGATTTCGGCTACGCGTGCGACGCGACCGGCGTTGTCGGCGAGGTCGGTCGCGCCGCCGAGATCGTCGCGCCCGATCACCGTCATCAGGCGTTTGAAAATGCTGTCGCCGTTGCCTGCGACCAGCACGTAGCCGTCAATGCAGCGGTAGGCGTTCGATGGTGCGATCCCCGGCAGCGCGCTGCCAGCGGCCTCGCGCACCACGCCGAACGCGCTGTACTCGGGAATCAGGCTTTCCATCACGTTGAACACCGCCTCGTGCAGCGCCACGTCGATCACCTGGCCCGTGCCGCCGTTGACCGTGCGGTGGTAAAGGGCGGTCAGCACGCCGATCGTGCCGTGCAGCGCGGCGAGCGTGTCGCCGAGCGCCACGCCCACGCGCACCGGCACGCGACCGGGCTCGCCGGTGAGGTGGCGCAAGCCGCCCATCGCCTCGCCGATCGCGCCGAAGCCGGGCAGGTCGCGGTACGGGCCGGTCTGGCCGTAGCCTGAAATCCGCAGCATCACGAGGCCGGGGTTGAGCGCGCGCAAGTCGTCCCAGCCCATGCCCCAGCCTTCGAGCGTGCCGGGGCGAAAGTTCTCGATCAGCACGTCGGCCTCGGCGATCAACTGGCGTGCGATTTGCTGGCCCTCGGCGGCACGCAGATCGAGCGCGATCGAGCGCTTGTTGCGCGACGAGACCTGCCACCACACCGAAGTGCCGTCTTTGGTGTGGCGCCAGTTGCGCAGCGGGTCGCCGGTGCCCGGCGCCTCGATCTTGATGACGTCGGCGCCGAATTCGCCGAGCGTCTTGCCGGCGAACGGGCCGGCGATCAACTGGCCCATCTCGACAACGCGCAGGCCTTGCAGCGCACGGGGCGACATCGGCAACGCGCTGGGTTCGGACATCGGGTACTCGCGTTGGTGGAAGCGGTGAGATTCGAACTCACGGAGGAGTTGCCCCCTCGGCAGTTTTCAAGACTGCAGCCTTAAACCGCTCGGCCACGCTTCCCGGCTTAAAAACGACGAGTCCCGATTGTATCCAGCCGGTACCCGCCCCCTCAGAACTTGGCGGTCAGCGAGACCCTGAAGGAGCGCGATTCGATCGGATGGAAGTGGATGTCGGCAACTCCCTCGGCCGGTTCGCCGGGGAGCCTTGACGTGTAGTAGTAGTCGATCGCCGAAACTTTGCGGTTCGTCAGGTTGAAGCCCTCCAGTTCTACCGTCAAGGCAGGGGTGATCTTGTAGCCGAGGCGGCCGTTGAGGCCCGAGGTGGCCTTGGACCGGACCGAGTTGTCTTCGATCAGCGGCCGCGGCCCGAAGTACCGGAGCTGCAACGCGCCGAACCACGGCCCGAGGTTGTCGACCGCGATCACGAGCGATGCCACACCCTCGACCGCACCCGGAATGCGGTTGCCCTCCGGCGCGTCACCACGAAAACGCGCCCGTGCGAAAGCGATGTCGGCGTCTACCGTCAACCAGTTGTCGAGCTTGTAGTAGTTCGCCAACTCGAAGCCGATGCGCCGGCTCGGCCGACCGGCCTGGGTGTTGCCCGCGTCGCCGACAAAGACGAGTTCGGACGCGAGATCGAGCCCGTACACCGACAACGCGGTCTGCAGGCCGGGCAAAACCGAAGTGCGAACGCCGAGCTCGAGGCCCTTGGAGCGCGGCAGTGGGGTCACCCTCTCGGCCGGGTCGCCGGTTTTCGGGTCGACCGAGATGACCGTGCCGCGCGCGTCGTTGCTGTGAAAGCCGCTGCCTAGGTTGACGTAGAACTCGCTCTTCGCCCATGGCCCGAAGATCAGGTTGAGCTTCGGGCTCACGATGCTCGCGGTGCGTTTGCCCGAGTTGGCGGCGAGGTCGCTTTGCACGTCGAAGCGGAAGGTGTCGGCGCGCACACCTGCGACGGTGCGAAAGCTCGGCGTCCAGCGGATCGCGTTGTCGAACCACAGCGCAGCGCTGGTCTCGACGATGTGGTCACGGCGTGTGGTCGATAGCAACTCCCGTGCTTTCGTGTTGGTCAGCGCGTTGTGGATGTTGTCGTTCTGGAGCTGCACGCCAACCTGGTTTTCCATGTCGCGATCGAAGAGGCTCATGGCCCACGAATGGCGCGCGTTCACCGCTGTCATCGTTCGGCGATCAGGCTGGTGGAACTGGTCGCCGTCGATCGGGTTGTCGAAAAAGTAGGTGAAGTTGGAGAACAGGTCGAGCTTCCAGTGGGTGATGTAAGCGTTGACCTCGGTCGACGAAGTCGCCGTGCTGCTTCGCCACGCACCTGACAGGCTGTAACGGTGCGACCCGCCGCCATCGGTCGGGTCGATCGGATCGAAGCGGCCGAGCTGGCTGCTTTGCACGGCGCGCAGCGGGATCTGGTCGGTGGCGTTCCACTTGGCTTGGTACGCCATTCCGGTCACGTTCCAGCCGTTGGCCCTGTCGCCTTGCGAATAGCGCAGTACGCCGTTGTACTTGCGGTAGTCGTCGGGCCGGGTGAACGGACCGTCGTTGTGCATCGCCTCCAACGCGTAGAGCAGCTTGCCAGCGCCCAGCGAAGGCGAATCGGCGAGCAACACGCGCCGATAGCCGTTTTCACCGAAGCCGACGTTGGCGATGCCCGAATCGAGCGCATCCAGGTACGTGATCTCGACTGCGCCGGCCGACGAAAAGTCGCCTTCGCTCGCGTAATACGTTCCCTTCCGGTAGCGCAGGTCGGCGGCGAGTTCGGGGATCAGAAAATTGAGGTCGGTCCAACCCTGCCCGTGACCGTGACTGCGCTGGTTCACCAGCATGCCGTCGACGGTGGTGCGCAGGTCGGTGCCGTGGTCGAGGTTGAAGCCGCGCAGGTAGAACTGGTTCGCCTTGCCTTCGCCGCTGTGCTGGCTGACGATCAAACCAGGCGTAGCTTCAAGAAGTTCACCCGGCCGATAGGCGGTCCGGGCGTCGAGTTGCTGCTTGGTCACGGTACCCACGTTCGCCGAGTCGGCCACGCCGGTCAGTGTGCCGGTGACGGTCACCTTGGGCAGCTCCTGTTCACCGCCGGCCCAGGCGGCGGGTGCCCAACCCGAAGCAATGACCAATGCCAGAAGTGACGATCTGAATTGGCCGAGATGTGAGTGACGGGTTCGAAGCGCGCGCGGGCGGTTTCCGCGCTGCGGTTGGTTTGTCTGCAAGATGTTCTCCAGTCGAGCCTTCGGCGTGAAAGGTCGTTCGGTCATGTGTGGCGCATGCGCGATCGCGCTCGGAAAACCCGAGCCCGCGCTGATGCGCTGCTATGGCGGCAGCGGCCGCCGAGCTGACTTACGCCGAGGCCTGGGGCGGCCGATCGAGCGGAGAGACGCACCGGGTCTGGAACCTCCCTGACGCGGCAGCACCGCTGGACGAGACAGGCTCCGCCATGCACCAGATTCCCGAGGTCGGAATCAGCGCCAGCACCGAAAGGCCGCTCGGGCCGATGGCTTCGTCGGCGTCGGGCGCATCGATCGCCGTCACGAGAACGCTGGGGTCGCTGCGCGCGTGATGATGGCGCTGCGAGGCGCTGCCAGCGTGAACGTGCCCGCGGAGGGCCAGCTGAAGGGCGTGCTTCACCGGCGCGGCCTTCCAACGTCGAACGTCCTGCAGGACCAGTGGCGGCGCGGACGCCGTCTGGTGCTGGTGGACCGGGCCTTTTACGCCGAACACGCCGACCGCGGCGCCTTGCAGCGGCAGCACGAGCGCCAGCAGCCACATCACGAACAAACGTGTGGTGCGTGCGGCAAGCGGGGTGCGGTTCAGTGCGGACAAGGTGGCTTCAATCGCATGGCGGCTAAGAGCATACGCGGGCGTTGTGACCGCGGATGCACCGCGCGTCGGGCGCTCAGCCGCAGTCGACCTGAATGATTTCGCGCCGGTCACCGTCGATGCGCGCAGCGGAAAGTTGGCGACCCCAGACGCAGCCGGTGTCGAGCGCGAGCAGGTCGGCACGCGATATCAGGCCAAGGTTGGCCCAGTGGCCGAACGCGATCGGCGTGCCCAGCGTGCGCCGCCCGGGCACCTCGAACCACGGGTAGAAGCCGGGCGGCGCGCCGTCGGCACCGTCTTTCGTGACGAGGTCGAGCGTGCCGTCGGCAGCGACGAAGCGGGTGCGTGTGAGTGCGTTGATGACGAAGCGCATGCGCTCGGCGCCAATGAGCGAATCGCTCCAGCGCGCCGGGCTGTCGCCGTACATCTGCGGCAAAAACTCTGCGAGTGTGTCGCCGCGCAACAGCGCCTCGACCTCGCTGGCAAGCTGCAAGGTTTGCGCCGCATCCCACTGCGGTACGACGCCCGCGTGCACCATCAGCCAGCCATGCTCGAACACTGCCATGCGGCGCTGGCGCAACCAGTCGAGCCACGCGTCTCGATCGGGCGCATCGAGAATCTCGCCGATCGTGTCGCCCTTGTGCGGCTTGCGCACGCCGTGCGCGACCGCGAGCAGGTTCAGGTCGTGGTTGCCGAGCAGGCAAGTGGCCGAATCGCCGAAGCCGCGCAGCCGTCGCAACGTTTCCAACGACTGCGGGCCGCGGTTGACGAGGTCGCCGAGCAGGTAGATGCGGTCGCGCGACGGCGAGAAATCGATCTTCGCAAGCAGCGCGTCGAGCGCCCCGCAACAGCCTTGCACGTCACCTACGAGATAGTTCATGCGCCGATCGTAGCGGTGGTGATGCTGCGAGCGCAGCGCAGCGCAGGGCAGGGCAGGGATTCTGCTAATCTGGCATCCCTCTCATTGCCGCGCGCCCCGCATGGACGTTGCCCTACTCGTCTTCCTGATTTTTTTGAACGCGCTGTTCGCCATGTCCGAGATGGCGCTCACGGCGAGCCGCAGGGCGCGGCTGCAGGTGATGATCGAGGCCGGCGAGTACGGCGCGCAGACCGCGATGGACCTGCACGACAACCCGACCAAGTTTCTTTCGGTGGTGCAGATTGGCATCACCTCGATCGGCGTGCTCAATGGCATCGTCGGCGACGCCGCGTTCTCGGCACCCTTCGCGCACTGGCTGCACGAGCGGTTCGACATTTCCGCACGTGCCGCCGAGATCAGTGCCACGGCGATGGTCGTCGTCTCGATCACCTTCGTTACCATCATCTTTGGCGAGCTCGTGCCCAAGCGCATCGGCCAGACGCACCCCGAATCGGTGGCTCGGATGGTCTCGCGGCCGATGGAGTGGCTCTCGCTGATCGGCCGGCCGTTCGTGTTGTTGCTGACGGTATGCACGAACACGACGCTCAAGCTGCTCGGCATCAAGGCCGGCCCGGGCCGCAGCGTGACCGAAGAAGAAATTGCGGCGAGCCTGGAAGAGGGGTTCGACGCCGGCATCATCGAAGCCCAAGAGCACCAGATGGTGCGCAACGTGTTTCGCCTCGACGACCGGCAAGTCGGCTCGATGATGATCCCGCGCGCCGAAATCGTCTGGCTCGACGTGGCGGCCTCGACCGACCAGGTGCTCGCGCTGATCGGCAATGAAGAACATTCGCGCTACCCGGTTTGCCGCGGTGGTCTCGATGACGTGCTCGGCGTGATCTCGGCACAAACACTGCTGCAGCAAGCGATGAAAGGCCAGGCGATGGCGTTGGCTGAAGGGTTGCAGCCGTCGGTGTTCGTGCCCGAAACGCTTTCGGGCATGGAGCTGCTCGAGCACTTTCGCGCGTCGAGCGCGCAGCTCGTGTTCGTCGTCGATGAATACGGCGAAGTGCAGGGCATGATCACCGTGCGCGACGTGCTCGAAACCATCACCGGCGAATTCACCACACCCACCGCCGAAGACGCGTGGGCGGTGCAGCGCACCGACGGCAGCTGGCTGTTCGACGGCCTGATCCCGGTGCCCGAACTCAAAGACCGGCTCAACCTGAAAGAGCTGCCCGAAGAAGACCGCGGCCGCTACAACACACTGGCCGGCATGATCATGCTGCTGCTCGGCCGCCTGCCGCACACCACCGATTCGGTCGAGTGGGATGACTGGCGTTTCGAGGTCGTCGACCTCGATGGCAAGCGGGTCGACAAAGTGCTCGCCAGCCGCCTGCCGAGCGAACGCGACGCGGCAGCGGCGCACTGATGTCGGCCGCGCTCTTCGATCGTTTTCTCTCGACGCCGGCGATGACCGAGGTCTTCGGCGAGGTCGCTGTCGTGCAGGCCATGCTCGATTTCGAGGCTGCGCTCGCGCGGGCGCAGGCGGCCGAAGGCGTGATCCCGGGCACTGCGGCGGGGCCGATCGTCGCAGCCTGTCGTGTCGAGCGCTTCGACCTCGATGCGATCGTGCGTGACGGGTCGGTCACCGGCACGCTCGTGATCCCGCTGGTCAAGCAGCTCACCGCGCTCGTCGCTGCAGACGACGCGACCGCTGCCGGCTTCGTGCATTGGGGCAGCACCAGCCAGGACGTGATCGACACCGCGATGGTGCTCGCCACACGCCGCGCCGTCGCCCTGATCGATGTGCGGCTCGGCGACCTGACGAACGCGCTGCTGAAACTCGTCGATGAACACGGTGACGCGCCCATGATCGGCCGCACGCTGATGCAGCCGGCACTCGTCATCAGCTTCGGCTTCAAGCTGGTCGCGTGGGTCGCGCCGCTGGTGCGCGCGCGGCAGCGGCTTCGCGATGCGGCGGCAGCGGCGCTGAAGCTGCAGCTCGGTGGCGCCGTCGGCACGCTCTCGGTGATGGCCGATGCAGGCGCGGCCGTCGCGCGGCGCATGGCCGACGACCTGGAGTTAGGTCATTCACCCGGCGCCTGGCACACGCAGCGCGACGAATGGGTCGCGCTCGGCTGCGAAGTCGGCGTGCTGTGCGGCTCGCTCGGCAAGATCGCCAGAGACATCTCGCTGCTCGCGCAGGGCGAGATCGCCGAAGTGGCGGAGCCTTCGGGCAACGCGAACGGACAGAAGCGCGGTGGCTCGTCGGCGATGCCGCACAAGCGCAACCCAATTGCCGCGATGATCGCGATCGCGGCCTCGCTCCGCGCACCACACCGCGTGGCCGCACTGCTCGCCGCAATGCCGCAGTCGCACGAGCGCGGCCTCGGCAACTGGCAGGCCGAGCTGGCCGAGTGGCCGGGGTTGTTCATGTCGGCACACGGCGCGGTCGATGCGCTGGCCGATGCGGCTGCCGGGCTCGCCGTCGACACTGCACGCATGCGCCGCAACATCGATGCACTCGGCGGCCTCGTGTTCGCCGAAGGTGCAGCGTTGCTACTCGCACGCCACCTCGGCAAGGTGCGCGCGCAAGGTTTGCTCGAATCGTTGTCGCGCCGCGCGGTGAGCGAGCAACGGCCCTTGCTCACGCTCGTGCAAGAGGCCGTCGCCGCTACCGCGACGCTCGGCGCGAAGGTGAGCGCCGACGAGCTGCGCGCGGTGTTCGATGCTGATGCCGCGGCGCGGCAGGCGAGCGCATCGGTGGCGGCGCAGTGGCGGCTGGTACGCGAGCGGGCTGCAGCGTTCGATTCGACAACGGTCGCGTTGAACTGAGTCAACTCGCCGCGATGGCTGCGCAGATAGACTGATCCGATTTTTCGCTAGAGGTACACGACATGAAACTGACCGCCGTCTATCAAAAAGTACCGGAGGGCTACATCGCCTTCGTCGAAGAGTTGCCGGGAGCGAACACACAAGGTGACACGCTCGACGATGCCCGCGACAACCTGACCGAAGCCGTGGCACTCGTGCTCGAAGCCAATCGTGCCCTCGCCGAGGAATCGCTGGTCGGAAAGGACGTCATTCGCGAGGCGCTGATCGTCTCGGAAGCATGAAGCGGGCAGATCTTGTTCGTCATCTCACGAGGCATGGGTGCGAACTTCTTCGGGAGGGTGGGCGTCACTCCCTCTACGTGCAGCGTTCCACCGGCAAGGCGTCTGCGGTAGCGCGACACCGCGACACCGCGAGATCAACGAGATGCTCGCGCTCAAGATTTGCAAGGACCTCGAGGTTCCACCTCCGAAGTAATGCAGCACCACAAACAGACATGTTGAGCACGAGATGACCCAAACCGACGAGCGCCGAGACGACTTCGACCGCGGCGTGAAGAACCGCCGCGCGACCCTCGGCGATGCGTGGGTCGACCAATCGCTCGACAACGCGAACGAGTTCAACGCCGAGTTCCAGTCGTTGATCACACGCTACGCGTGGCATGACATTTGGGGCCGCCCCGGGCTCGATCACACGACTCGCCGCATGCTCGTGCTCGGCATGACGATGGGGCTGGCGCGCTGGGAGGAGTTCGAGCTGCATTGCCGAGCCGCGATCCGCGGCGGCGTGCCGCTCGCGACGATCAAGGAAGTGCTGATGCAGGGCGCGATCTACTGCGGTGTGCCGGCTGCAAACACCGCTTTCAAGATCACGATGGACATCCTGCGCGGAGAAGGCCTGTTGCCGGCGCCAGCGCCGCTCTCGGCTGTGGCGCGCGTGGCGGTGCACCACACGTTCAGCCAGCCGCAGCTCGCGGTCGCACTCCAAGGCCCGTCACAGGATGGCGCCGCGCCGATCGTGCTCAGCCACGCGCTCGGCCTCGACCTGCACATGTGGGACGCGCTCGCCGCGCAGCTCGCCGCAGCGAACCACCCGGTGCTGCGCTACGACCACCGCGGCCACGGCGGCTCGGCCGTGCCGGCCGGGCCGTACACGATGGACGACCTGGTCGACGACGCCGCGCGGCTGCTTCGCGAGTGGGGCCGCGGCCCGGTCGTGTGGGTCGGGCTGTCGATGGGCGGCATGGTGGGGCAGGGGCTGGCGGTGCGCCACCCCGAATTGATCAAGGGGCTGGTACTCGCAAACACGACCTCGCAGTACCCGCCGGCTGCCGGTGCGGTCTTCGAGCAGCGCATCGGCGCGGTGCGCGCGGGCGGCATGGCGGCGATCGCAGATGCTGTGCTCGAACGTTATTTCAGCGCCGCGTTTCGCGCGGCGCAGCCTGAGGCCGTTGCGACCTTCCGCGCCAAGGTGCTGAACACCGATGCCGCCGGCTACGTGGCCTGCTGTGCGGCCGTCGGCAAGGTCGACTGGCTGGAGCGCTTGAACACCGTGGCCTGCCCGACGCTGGTCATCGCCGGTGCACTCGATGTGGGCGCCCCGCCGGCCATGTCGCAAACGATGGCCGAGAAGATCGAGGGTGCCGAGCTCGTGGTCTTCGACGACGCCTCGCACCTCAGCGTGATCGAGCAGCCGGCCTTGTTCGCGCAGACGCTGCGGGCATTTCTCGCGCGCATCGGTTGACGCGGCAGCGGGGCGGCGGAATACCGGCCCAGGCACTGGCGTGCCGAGGCACCGGTTCTCGCGACCGCTGGAAACCCCGTGTCGCCTCGCTCACCGACAAATTTAGAATCGACGGACACTCTCGGCACGCGGCTTGCGAACGTCAGGGTGGACACACCCGAGGAGGAGTTCATGTCAACGAATAAACCAGCCCTGCTGGCGCCGGCCCTGTTGCTCTCTGCCCTGGCAGCGCTCGCTCTCGCGGGTTGCGGCGGCAACAACGACGAGGTCGCCGACACCGCCTGTGCCGTCACCAGCGCGAGCGGCAGCGTCGTGGTCGGCTCGGGCCTGCCGGGCGACCCGGCCGCGCCCGAACCGGCGTCGGGTTACCGCATCGGCCACAAGCCGGTGCTCGCGAAAAATTACATGGTCGTCACCGCGAACCCGCTCGCCAGCAAGGCCGGTTGCGATGTGCTGAAGGCCGGCGGCACGTCGGCAGATGCAGCCGTCGCGGTGCAGATGGTGCTCGGCCTGGTCGAGCCGCAGTCGAGCGGCCTGGGTGGCGGCGCGTTCATGCTTTACTACGACGCGAAAGCCAGGACCGTGCAGTCGTACGACGGTCGCGAAACCGCGCCCGCCACCGCCACCGTGAACTACCTGCGCTGGGTCGACGACGCCACCGACCAGAGCCCACCCTTGCCGAGCGCACGCACCAGCGGCCGCTCGATCGGCGTGCCCGGCGCGGTGCGCATGCTTGACCTCGCCCACAAAGACCACGGCAAGCTGCCGTGGAAAGATCTGTTTTCCCCTGCCATTGAGCACGCGACCGACGGATTCGCGATCAGCGGGCGCTTGGCCGCTGCGATCGGCGATCCGGTGTTCGGCGCCCGCGCCAATTTCCTGCGTGATGCAGAGGCCACCGCGACCTACCTGAACGCCGATTTGTCCGCCAAGACGCTCGGCACCATCCTGAAGGTGCCGGCATACGCCGAAACGCTGACCACGATCGCCAACGATGGTGCAGATGCGCTTTACAGCGGGGCAATCGCACAGGCGATCGTCGCGAAGACGGCGATCGCGACGAGCGCCGCCGATGGCAGCGCGATCACCCCCGGCAAGCTGAGCCTCGCCGACCTGTCCGGCTACCAGGCGAAGAAGCGCGAGCCTGTTTGCACCACCTACCGCGCCTACTGGGTCTGCGGCATGCCGCCGCCCTCGTCCGGCGGCATCACCGTGGCCTCGACCCTCGGCGTGCTCGAGAACTTCAACCTCGGCCCGTATGCGCCGACCGCGCTCGACCTCGAAGGCGGCAAGCCCCAGGTGCTGGGCGTGCACCTCGTCAGCGAGGCCGAACGCCTGGCCTATGCCGACCGCGACAAGTACATCGCCGACACCGATTTCGTGCCGCTGCCCGGCGGCACCTCGGACACGTTGCTGAACAAGAGCTACATGAAAAGCCGCGCGGGACTGGTGCGGCTCTCGGGCAGCCTCGGCACCGCCACAGCCGGCAACTTCGGGCCGACGCCGCTCGGCATCGACCGCACACCCGAGAGTGGCACCACGCACATGACCATCGTCGACCGCGACGGCAGCGTGCTCGTCATGACCACGACAGTCGAGAGCGGCTTCGGCTCGTACCACATGACGCGCGGCTTCATCCTAAACAACCAGCTGACCGACTTCTCTGCCGCGCCCACCGACGCCACCGGCGCGATCATCGCGAACCGGATACAGCCGGGCAAGCGCCCGCGCAGTTCGATGGCGCCGACGCTGGTGTTCAAGACCGCCGCCGATGGCACGAAGGGCGACTTCGTGATGGCCACCGGTTCGCCGGGCGGCAGCACGATCATCCAGTACGTCGTGAAGACGGTGATCGGCGTACTCGACTGGGGGCTCGATGCGCAGCAGGCCACCTCGATGGTCGACTTCGGTGCCTCCAACAACCCGACGACCAACGTCGGCGGCGAGCACCCGAACGTGGTTGTGGGCACCAACAAGGGCGCCTCTGACCCGCTCGTCGCCGGACTGCTCGCACTCGGCCACACGGTCTCGGTGTCAGCGCAGTCGAGCGGCATCGGCACGGTGGTCCGTGTGCAGTCGAACGGTGCGCCAGCCCTGCAAGGCGGCGCCGACCCGCGCCGCGAAGGGTTGGTGCTGGGCGACGTCTTCACTCCGTGACGAGCGATGCTGCTGCTTCTTCAGTGAGTGGCCTCGAGGACAAGCAAGCCGGCATGACCGCCTGCGAAGTCCTTTTTACCGGGCTCTACCCGGAGCTCAAGCGTTTGGCGCGCAGCCGGTTGCGGCGCGGTGCGGCGTTGACGCTCGTCGACACGACCGCCCTCGTGCACGAGACCTGGCTTCGACTCTCGCAGCGGCACGGCATCGCATTGACCGAACGCGCGCACTTTCTCGCTTACGCGGCCAAGGTGATGCGCTCTATCGTCGTGGACCACGCGCGCCAGCGACTCGCCGAGAAGCGCGGCGGCGCCGCGCCCCTTGCCGACATCGATGAGCAGCCGCACCTGGCGGCGCCCTCGCAATCATCCGACGTCCTCGCGCTCAACGATGCCTTGCAAGCGCTCGAGAAGCTCGACCCTGCGTTGGCTCAACTGGTCGAGCTGCGTTACTTCGCCGGCATGAGCGAAGACGAAACAGCAGAGGTGCTCGGCAGCTCCAAACGCACGGTGCAGCGCAATTGGCAAAAGGCACGCGCGCTGTTGCTCGAAGTTTTGGACTGATGCGGATCGTCGTTGGCGTTGACTTGGCACGGTTTGCGTATTGATCGGCAATCTGCATCGAAAAGAACCTGCCAATATCCACCGACTGGTCCCTGCTGTCGCGATTGCTCGACGAATCGTTGGCACTGCCGGCAGCACAGCGTGCTACCTGGCTCGCCGCCTTGGAGGGCGAAGCTGCCACGTTGCGCCCTCGGCTCCAGGCGTTGCTGCAGCGCGGCGCCGATGCAGCGGCGCAAGGTTTCCTGGAGCGACCCCCCGACTTCACGCTCCCTGGCTCGGGCGACGAGGCGGAATCCCTGCACGCGGCCGGCGAAGAGATCGGGCCATGGCGCCTCACAAGCTTGCTCGGACAGGGCGGTATGGCCGAGGTCTGGTTGGCCGAACGCATCGATGGTTCAGTGGTGCGCGGCATCGCTCTCAAACTGCCACGACCAGGATTCGCGACCGGCCGAATGGCCGCGCGCTTCGCCCGCGAGCGTGAGTTGCTCGCCCGCCTGACGCACCCGGGCATTGCCCGCCTCTACGACGCGGGGACGACCGACGCTGGGCAGCCCTGGCTGGCGATGGAGGCCATCGATGGCATCCCGTTGGTGGCGTGGTGCGAGGAGCGACAGGCCAATCTGTCCAAACGCATCGATCTGATCCTGCAAGTGTGCGACGCGTTGCAGCATGCCCACGGTCGACTCGTCGTGCACCGTGACATCAAGCCGAGCAACATCCTCGTGACCGCCGCCGGCGAAGTGCGCCTGCTCGATTTCGGCATCGCCAAACTCCTGCAGCCTGCCTCGGGTGAGCCGCGTACCAGCCTCACGCACATCAGCGGGCGACCGATGACGCCCGAGTACGCCAGCCCGGAGCAAATTCGGGGTGAAGAGCCGGGAATTGCCGCCGATGTTTATGCGGTCGGTGTGTTGGCTTATCGACTGCTTGCAGGGGTAGGACCTTATGAGCCGAGCCAGCCGACGGCCGCGGCGTTGGAAGCGGCCATCCTCGATCAGGAAGTCAGGCGACCATCGGCCCGCATCACCCACCGACAGTTGCGGCGGCGACTCCGTGGTGACCTTGACGCGATCGTGCTCCGGACCTTGAGCAAGCGGCCCGAAAACCGCTATCCGACCGTCGATGCGCTCGCGACCGATCTCCGACGCTTCCTTTCAGGCCTGCCCGTGTTGGCACGCCCCGACTCCTGGCCCTATGTGGCCAGCCGCTATTTACGACGCCATCGATGGGCAGTGGCCGGGGTGGCGGCGGTTGCGGCTTCCCTGCTTGCAGGCACAGCGGTGGCAGTGCACCAGGCCGTCGAGGCCCGCGGCGAAGCCGCACGATCCGAAGCCATGTATGAATTCATGCACGGCTTGTTCAACCCGAAAGACACGGCGACTCCCGATGCCGCCCACCGCGACATGACCGTTCGCGAACTCGTGGTCAACGCCGCAAAGTCATTGCCGACGGCTCTGCCGAACGCCCCTCGCCAACGCTTGCGTTTGATGAAAGACATGGCTGCGTTGCTGCCGCTGCTCGGCGCTCCTGAAGCCTCATCCGCGCTGATCGACGCCAACGTGGCGCAGTCCGAACAGCTTTACGGCAAGACCAGCGTGGAACACGCATCCGCGCTGTTGGAACTGGCGACGGTCAAACTTTTTCCGGCAGGCGATCTGGCCGGGGCTCATGCAGCTGCGGATGAAGCCTTGCGAATATTTCAGTCTCATGGGATCGACGATTCCCGAATGCTTTCGAGTGCTTATCTGATGGCAGGCTTTTACGGCACGCAGATCCATCGTCCGCCGCAAGCCGTCGATCTGGTTCGAATCGAAGTGGCAGTCCAAATGCGACGGGCTCCAGCCTTGCGTGCTGATCTCGGTAACGCACTTCGGCTGTTGGCTACCGCGTACGGCGAAGCACTTTTAGAAGAAAAGGCAGCGGCTGTTTCACTCGAAGCGCTTGCCGCCAGCCGTGCGGAAAATGGGGAGCGTTCGACGTCTACCGTCATGGCGTTGTGGGAGGCAGCAGATTGGGCGCGGGTGACGTTGCACCGTGCCAAAGCAGATTCGCTGATGCGCGAAGCCAAAGGCTTCCAAGCGCAGCTTTGGGACGCAGACAACCCGTGGAACGCGATGTGGAGCAAGCGCTTCTCCGACATCAACATATACGGCATCCATCGCGCAGAAGCACTGAGCGAACTCGCGGCCAGCTACAAGATTATTTCCGCCCCGCAATGGGAGGGCAGCGGATTTGTGCGCGGCTTGGTGGAAGAGTCGCTGATGAATTTCGGCGCGCGGGCAGGCCGCGTCGGTGAAGCGAAACGCTGGTGCGATTTGTTCGAACGCGATGGGAAACGCCGTGGGACAAGCAGTGCGTACAACGTTGCAGTTCGCTGCGCGACGATTGCCAACCTCATTGGCGACGAGCGGCGAACAACTCAGCTGCTCGAAGAGGCGCGTGCGGCCGTGCTTTCGTTGGCGCCCCAACAGCCAGACAGCTACCCAGGCCCTGCTCTGGTGGCCGGCGAAGTGTTCCTTGTGCAGGCCCGCCTCACCGAGGCCGCTCAGCAATTCCGGCACGTTCTGTCGACAGCTGCGGCCAACGACATAAACCCGATTGCCAACGCGTGGCTTGGGTTGGCGATGGCGTCGCCAAGTGATGCGCGCCTGCTCGATAGAAAAGGGTTGCCGCTGGCGCTTGCTAATTTGCGCAAACTTGATCTCGAATTCTTTGTCGAGCAAGAGGCGCTCATGGTGGAGGCCTGGGGGCGTGCCAAGATGGCTGCCGGCGACATGGATGGCGCTGTCGTCGACCTTGCTCGTGCTGTAGCGCTGCGCGAAAAGATTGATGATTTGCCCGGCGGTGTGTGGCTAGCGCGTGCGCTGTTGCCGTTGGCGCAAGCCCAACACGCAAGCGGGGATGCGGCGGCCGGCAATCGAAGTGGTGAGCGTGCCGAGGCAATTTTGCGGCGGCAATCTTTGCTGTCGGTCAACGTCGTTGCGCTGCTAAGGGGCTCGTCGAAAGTGCCTTGAGGTTTTTAGTCAGAGCTGGCGTTGTTTGCGGACGTTCCCCGTATTGAACTGCGTCACAGGTTCTATCGGCAGTCTTGTCTGTCATCCGGGTCGCCGACCCGACATCTGTGACGGAGACCATCCATGAATCTTTCGACCCGAATTTCGAACTCACTGACCCTCGCTGCATTGACCCTTTCGCTTGCCGGATGCGGAGGTGGCGGCAGTGATTCCTCCGAGTCTGCCGTAGCCGCAGCGCCGCCCCCTTCTCCAGGAACGACGCTGCCGACCACCCCGCCCACCGCATACACCCCCGACCTCCGCAGCTTCGCGGTCGCCTGGGTCGGCCTGCAGATCGCCGGCACGGCTCTCGATGTTCTGCACATTACCGGCGAAACCGGCAATTGCGGCGCGGGCGGCAGCACGCGATACGACTTCGGTGCAGTCCGGCAAACTTTGTCCCAATGCGTTGTCAGGACGTCACCCGATTCTGCCTACACCGGCAGCTGGTCGGCCACCAACACGACCACCGGCAAGGTCAAGAGCGTGGCCATGAGCAGCCCGTCTTTGACCGTCGCCAATCCCGTCGCTGCGGGTGGCCAAACGCAGTTCGCGATCACGGCGGGCAACGTCGGCGGCCTCGACGATTTCAGCAACGACGCAGTCGACGTGTACTCAGCAGTCGGATTCAGTCTCGAAGCGCGTGTCGGTACTGCCAATGCCTTCTACCGGGTCGGCAGCAATGCGGCCGCAACGGCCAGCCAATCGATTCAGAACGGTGTTGCCACGCTGCTGATTTCCAGTGCGTCGCTGGGTGTCGATTACTCGGGCAACGCCTGGCGGTTCACGGTGCAAAACCTGCGGAGCATCGGCGACAACCGGCCGGACCAGGGCACGCTGATCGTCGCCGACCAGACGCAGCCGAGCACAGCTGCGACGACGGTGACTTTTGGCACGGGGAATGGTTTGCAGTTTTCGAGCGGTGGCCAAAGCGTCGTGAAGCGCTGGAGCGATGCCGACGTGCAGGCGGCACTCGCCGCAGCGCGTCAATAACGCTTCAGCCGCCCATGTAGGCGTCCAGCACCTTCGGGTCGTGCAGCAGCGCGGCGCCGCTGCCGTCGAGCACGATCTTGCCGCTCTCGAGCACGTATCCGTGCTGCGCGATCTTCAGTGCCTGCTTGACGTTTTGCTCGACGAGAAAGATCGTGATGCCATCGGCGTTGATCTCGCGCAGCTTGCGAAAGATGTCTTGCACGATGATCGGCGCCAGGCCCATCGAGGGCTCGTCGAGCAGCAGCAGGCGCGGTTTGGCGAGAAGTGCGCGGCCGATCGCGAGCATTTGTTGTTCACCGCCGGAGAGGTTGCCGGCGAGCGCGTCGATGCGCTCGGCGAGGCGCGGAAAGAGTGTGAGCACGCGTTCCAGATCGCTCGCGATCGCGTGCCGGTCTTTGCGCCGATAAGCGCCGAGTTCGAGGTTCTCGCGCACGGTGAGCGTCGTCAGGATCGCTCGGCCTTCGGCCACCTGCACAAGGCCGCGTTCGACGATCTGGTGTGTCTTGAGTTTCGACAGTTCCTCGCCCTCGAACCGGATCGAGCCTGACTTCGGTTTGACGAGCCCCGAGAGTGCCAGCAGCGTCGTCGATTTGCCCGCGCCGTTCGCGCCGACCAGCGTGCGGATCTCGCCGGCATCGACCTCAAAGCTGATGCCTTGCACTGCTTCGATGTGGCCGTAGGCGATTTGCAGATCGTGTACTTCGAGCAAGCTCACGCGGCCACCTCGTCGTCGTCATCACGACCCAGATACGCCTCGATCACAGCCGGGTCGTTCTTGATCTGCGCTGGCGTGCCCTCGGCAATGATCTTGCCGAAGTTGAGCACCGCGATGCGCTCGCACAGGCCCATCACGAAGCGCATGTCGTGCTCGATCATGAAGACCGTGAAGCCGCGCTTGGCTATTCTCGTGATCACCGCCATCAGCGCGACCTTCTCGCCGCTGTTCATGCCGGCCACGGGTTCGTCGAGCAGCAACAGCTTCGGCCTCGTTGCGAGCGCGCGCGCGAGTTCGAGCTTGCGCTGGTCGCCGTAGGACAGGTTGTCGGCGGTGTCATGCGCCTTCGCGTCGAGCCCGACCCAGCCGAGCAACTCATGCGCCCGATCGCGCGCCTGGCTCTCTTGCGCGCGAAAATTCGGCAGCGAGAACAGCCAACCCGGCACACCGTAGTCGAGGTGCGCGTGCATGCCGACGACGACGTTTTCGATCAGCGTCATTTCCTTGAAGACGCGGATGTTCTGGAACGTGCGGCCGAGGCCGAGCCGCGTGATCTGGTGCGGCTTGATGCCGACGAGGCTCTTGCCGCCGAACTCGATGTTGCCGCCACTCGGCGCGAGCAGGCCGGTGATCAGGTTGAACACGGTGGTTTTGCCGGCGCCGTTCGGGCCGATCAGGCCGAACACCTGGCCTTCGGGCACCTGGAAGCTCACGTCTTGCAGCACGCTCAGGCCACCGAAGCGCTTCGACACATGGCTAAGCTCGAGCATCACTTCGCGCCTCGCCCGAACCACGACTTGAAGCGCTGCGGATCCCACAAACCCTTCGGCAAAAACAGCACGATCAGCACCAAGATCGCGCCGTTGATCATCGTTCTGAAGTCGCGGAAGTCGCGCAGCAACTCAGGCAGCAATGTGACGATCGCCGCGCCGAGCACCGGCCCGGTCAGGCCGCCGGTGCCGCCGAGGATCGTCATCGTCAGGATGTCGACGCCGCGGTCGAATCCGAACTCGCTCGGGCCGATGAAGAACGTCAGGTGCGCGTTCAAGGCGCCGGCCAGCCCGGCGATGCCCGCACCGAGCGCGAACGCGAGCATCTTGTACGCATTGACCGCGATGCCCATCAACGAAGCGGCGACCGCATCTTCCTTGATCGCCTCGAACGCGCGGCCGATGCGCGAGCGGCGCAAGCGCCACAGGATCAGCAGCGTGATCCCGAGCGACGCGGCCACATGCCACCATTGCGTGAGCTGCGGGATGCCGTTCAACCCGAGCGCGCCGCCGGTCAGCGAATCGGCATTCAAGATCAGCACGCGCACCACTTCGCCGAAGCCGAGCGTGGCCATCGCGAGGTAGACACCCGATAGCCGCAGCGTCGGCCCGCCGATGGCGAGCGCGACCACGGTGGGCGCTGCGATGCCGGCCGCGAGCGCGACCGGAAACGGCGCGCCGTAGTTCATCGTCAAGATCGACGCGGTGTACGCGCCGATGCCCATGAACGCCGCGTTCGCCATCGCGAGCAGCCCGCACGAAAGCGTGAGCCAGATCGACAAGGCCAGCAGTGCGTTGATGCCGATCGTGAGCACCAGGTTGCTGTAGATCTGCCAAAAGTTCTCGAACCAATCCATGCGTGGTCAGGCTTTCCGTTCGAGCACCTTGCCGAACATGCCTTGCGGGCGCAACAGCAGCACGATGAACAGCAGGCCGAAAGCGACCGCGTCGCGCATCGTCGAGCCGATGTAGGCGACCGACATCACTTCGGCGAAGCCGAGGAAGAGACCGCCGATCAGCGCGCCGCGAATGTCGCCCATGCCGCCCAAGATGATCACCGCGATGCCCTTGTGCAGCATCGGCTGGCCCATCAGCGGGAACACCGCATTCGAGTACAGCGCGATCAGCACGCCGCTCACGCCACCGAGCGCGGCGGCCGTGAACGAAGTCAGGTAGAACAGGCCTTCGACGTTGATGCCGAGCAGCATCGCCGCCTTCGGTGATTCGGCGATCGCACGCAATGCGCGGCCGAGCTGGGTCTTGCGCATCACGATCAACAGCCCGGCCATCAGCCCGAACGACAGCGCGATGATCGCGACCTCGAGCACGCTGGTTTGCACGCCCCAGAAGTGCAGTTGCTGGTCGGGCACCAAGTCGCTCGGAAAACGGAGGTTCTCGGCGCCGAACAGGCCTTGCGATGCGTTATTGAAGAAGATCGCCAGCCCGATCGTCGCGATCATCGGAATCAAGTGCGGCGCATCGCGCCGACGCAGCGGCTTGAGCACGATGTAATCGATCGCGAGCCCGAACGCACCGGCAACGAAGAAGGCTGCGATCAATGCCGCCCAGAGCGGGAAGGCGAGCCGGGTCACTACCTGCAGCGCTGCGTACGCGCCGATCATGAAGATCGCGCCGTGCGAGAGGTTGATCACCCCGAGCACGCCGAACACCAGCGTGAAGCCGAGCGCGAACAGCGCGTACACGCAGCCCAGCGAGAGGGCGTTGACGAGTTGCTGCTCGAGCATTGCGGCGGTGTCTTACTTCTCGATCGAGTACTTGCCGCCTTTGGTGACCGACACGATCGCCGCCTGCTGCGCGTCGTAGCCGGCAGGCTTGCCGTCTTTGCCCATCGCCTGGCGGAACTTGAACGGGCCGGTCGCCCCGAGGTGAGTGACCGCGGGCAGCGCGTCGCGCAGCGCTTTGCGGTCGCTCTCGAGGTTGCCGCTGAGCTTGATCTTGCCGAGCGCGGTCGCAACAATGTTCATCGCGTCGTAAGCCTGCGCGCCGAACTGGTCCGGTGCCGACTTGTACTTCTGCGTGTAAGCGACGACGAAGTGCTGGTTCTCTTTGGTCTGGTTGCCGAGCGCCCACGGGCTGCCGACCCACAGGTTGTCGCTCTTCCCTTTGGCCAGATCGAAGATCTTGACCGAGTTCATGCCGTTGCCGCCGATGAACGGCAGGTCGATGCCCAATTGGCGCGCCTGCACCATGATCGGCGCGCCTTCGGCGATCAGCGCCGACAGCACGATCGCATCGGCGCCGTTGGCTTTGATTTTGGTGAGCTGCGCTTTGAAATCGACATCGCCCTTGGCGAAAGTTTCGGTCGTCGTGACCGGCACCTTCAGGTTTTCGAGCGCTTTCTTGAACGCGTCGTAGCCGCTCTTGGTGAACACGTCGTCGTTGCCGTACAGCACCGCGACTTTGCCGATCTTGGCCTGCTTGATCGCCACGCGCAGTGTTTCGGGCAGCACATCGGCCTCGGTCACCGAGTTGCGAAACACGTGGTCGCCGATTGAGGTGATGCCGTCGGCGGTGTTCGAGGTGCCGAACACCACGACCTTGGCGGCCTGCGCGATCGGGTCGGCCGCCTGGGCCGAGTTCGACAGCGTCGGCCCGAACAGCATCAGCACCTTGTCTTGAAAGATCAGCTTCTTGAAAACATCAATCGCCTGCTCTTTCTTGCCGGCTTCGTCTTCGAACTGGATCGAGATCTTGTTGCCCTTGACGCCACCCGCGGCGTTGAGCTCGTCGACGGCAAGTTGCAGGCCGTTCTTGATCGACTGGCCGTACTGGCTGGCCGGGCCCGACAGCGCTTCGGCCGCGCCCAGCTTGATGTCGGCGGCAAGGGCCGACAGCGAAAAACCGAAGGCACCGGCCGCGATCAGGGTGGTCTTCAGCGCGCGGGTGCGCAAGGTGGCGAATGCGGTCATGTGTGTCTCCGGGGCGGTTCGGCGTTGGATGAAGCGAGTGCGGTGTGCGCCTCGGCTTCACGCGCTCCGACATGGGCACCAAAGCCCTGCGCGGAAGCAGCGGGTGAGTTTATCCGACCGCCCGGCCTGCCCCGCGGCGTGCAGGCCTGGGCGAATGCTCAGAGCGAGTGAGCGTGTTCGGACGGTCGGGCGACGCGCGGTTTTGCAGCAACAGGCGAGGCTGCGAGGCCAGCGTCGGCGCTTGCCACATCGGTGGGCCGGGCCGTGCGGGCGGCGCCGAAACCGAGTGCCCTGCTGGTCAGCCAAACCAACGCCACGAAACTGCCCATGCCGGCGAGGGCAAAGACGAGCAGCATCGCGGCAAGGGTCCAGTCGGGGCTCTCGAAAGCAAAGCCCGACGCAGCGAACGCCGTGACGAACCAAGCCGCACGCCGCCCCCGCGGCAGCAGCAAGCTGCCCTGTGCGAAGGCATAGCCGATGCACGTGATGAAGGCCAGCAACAGTTGCAACTGGCTCATCGATTCGAGGCTGCCGAATACGTCACCGAGAACCGACATGGTCACCCTCCCCAGGGTCGCCGGCTGATCGCCGACAAACCGATTAAACAGCGATCGACGGGCCGCTTCGCATGCGCGAGTCGTGCGGGCGTGTAGGAATTGTCCTGTTTTGTGAAAACGCAAGGCCCGCGTTGCGCCGCACCCGCACGATGCGGCTATTGATACGGCGTAAGCGTGCGTAAAGCGTCGCGCAAGCGAGCCAACCCTGTCCGCGGGCGGCGCTTGCCGAGCGTTCAGCAAACAACGCTCAACCAACGGAACAAGCATGAAAAACATCATTGCGGCAACACTGTTCGCCTTCTGCGCAATTGGAACCGTCGGATCGGCGACTGCGCAGCCCAGCGTCGGCGTCTCGATCGGCATCAACCAGCCAGGCGTGTACGGCCGCATCGACATCGGCGATGCGCCGCGCCCCGCACTGGTGTACGCAGAGCCAGTGCTGATCATGCCGCCGCGTGTCGTCGTGCAACAGGCGCCGATTTGTCTGTACGTGCCGCCGACGCACCAGCAAAACTGGCGCCGCTACTGCGGAAGCTACAACGCCTGCGGTCAACCCGTGTACTTCGTGCGCGACCAGTGGGTGCGTGAACGTTACGAGCAAGACCACCCGGATTGGGATCGTGGTCGACACAAAGATTGGGACAAACACGACAAGTACGACAAAAAAGAGAAGAAGGACAAGGGTGACAAGCACGGTGGCCGGGGCCGTGGAAGTGACCGCGACGACTGATCTCGAAGCCAGCGATGCTGCGCAGAAGCTTGCTCGTCACGGCCGGGCTGGGTGTGGCCGGGTCGGCCTTGCTGGCAGCGTGCGCCGCACCTCGGGTCCGCACTGCTTCGCATTCGACCGTTGACGCCACCGATCTGGCGCTGCTGAACCGCCTGACCTGGGGCGTCGACACCGCCGCGCTGGCTGCCCTGAATCGCCTTTCGCGTCGCGACTACCTGCAAGCCCAACTTCACCCCGACGCAGGCGCGCGGCTGCCGGCGGGCGCGCAGGCGCAGATTGACGCTTCGCCGCTGCGCCAGAAGCCGATGCTGGCCTCGGTCGCCGAGATGGCACAGAGCCGCCGCGACGCCGATGGGTTTGCCGACGACAACGCCAAAAAGGCCGCGCAACAGGCCTATCAGCAAGCCATGAACCGCCTCTCTCGCGACGCCGCAACAGAGATGCTGCTGCGTGCGCTGTACTCGCCCCACCAGTTGCAAGAGCAGCTCTCGTGGTTCTGGTTCAACCACTTCAACGTGCACCAGTACAAGAGCAACCTGCGCGCGATGGTCGGCGACTACCAAGACCAGTTGCGCAGCCGCGCGCTCGGCAAGTTCCGCGATCTGCTGATCGCGAGCGCGACCCACGCCGCGATGATCCGTTACCTCGACAACGAGCAAAACGCCGCAAACCGCATCAACGAAAACTTCGCGCGCGAAGTGATGGAGTTGCACACGCTCGGCGTCGACGGCGGCTACTCACAAAAAGACGTGCAAGAACTGGCACGCGTGCTCACCGGCTTGGGGCTGAACCTCAGCGACAACTCACCGAAGCTGAAGCCGGCGCAGCAGGCGCTCTACGTGCGCCAGGGCGCGACCGAGTTCAATCCGGCGCGCCACGATGCGGGCGTGAAGCTCGTGCTCGGCGTGAAGGTACCGGCCGGCGGCGGCTGGGACGAGGTCATCGCGCAGCTGACCCGCCTGGCGCGCCACCCGTCGACCGCGCGCCACATCAGCACCAAGCTCGCCGTTTGCTTCGCGGCCGACGTGCCGCTGCCGGCGCTGGTCGACCGCATGAGCCGCGCGTTCGCTGCGAGCGATGGCGACATCGCCGTCACGCTGCAGGCGATGTTCGACGCGCCCGAGTTCGCGCCCTCGCTCGCGCGCAAGTTCAAGGACCCGGTGCACTACGTGGTCTCGGCCGTGCGCCTGGCCTACGATGGCCGGCCCATCCTCAACACCGCGCCGATGCTGGGCTGGCTCAACCGCCTCGGCGAAGGCCCGTACAACCGTCAGACGCCCGACGGTTACCCGATGACCGAGGCTGCGTGGTCAGGCTCGGGCCAGATGGGCACGCGCTTCGAGATCGCTCGCGTGATCGGCAGCGGCAGTGCCGGGCTGTTCCGGCCAGAAGGCGCGAATGCGGTCGACGCACCGGCCTTTCCGCAGCTCTCGAACGCGCCTTACCACGCGGTGCTGGCACCCACGCTCGGCGAGCGCACCCGCGCGGCGCTGGACGGCGCGGCCTCACCGCAAGAGTGGAACGCGCTGTTGCTCTCGTCGCCCGAATTCATGTTTCGCTGATCTGTTTCGCTGAACCGACACCGGAGACCACACCATGCAACGCAGACACTTCCTGCAAGGCGCCGCGGCACTGCCACTGGCCGCCAGCAGCGTGCGCTTGATGGCCGCTGCGAAGGGCACGCCCCGCGTGTTGCTCGTCTTCTTGCGTGGTGCCTACGACGCCGCGAGCCTGCTGGTGCCGGTAGGCAGCAGTTTCTACTACGAGCAGCGCCCGAGCATCGCCATCGCGCGGCCCGGCAGCGCGGCCGATGCGGCGATCCCGCTGAACGCCGAGTGGGCGTTGAACCCGGCGCTGGTCGACTCGATGCTGCCGCTGTTCGAGCGCAAGCAACTCGCGTTCGTGCCGTTCGCCGGCACCGACGACGTCTCGCGCAGCCACTTCGAAACGCAAGACAGCATCGAGCTCGGCCAGCCGCTGACCGGCCCGCGCGACTTCCAATCCGGCTTCTTGAACCGGCTCGCCAGGGTGCTGGGTGCGGGCGCGGCAGCCGTCGATTCGATCGCGTTCACCAGCCAGCTGCCGTTGACGTTTCGCGGTGACGTGCAAGTGCCGAACCTCGCGCTCGCGAATCTGGGCAAGCCCGCGGTCGATGCGCGCTTGGCGCAGCTGATCGCCGGCATGTACGAGGGCTCGCCGCTCGCAGGCGAGGTGCGTACGAGTTTCACGGTGCGCGACTAGGCGATGCGCGAAATCAGTGGCGCGGCCCAAGACAGCATGGTCGGCGAAATGGTTGGCGCCAATCGCAACGCGATCACCGCAAAAGGCTTCGAAGGCGAGGCGCGACGCATCGCGCGGTTGATGCGCGAGCGCTATCACCTCGGCTTCGTTGATGTCGGTGGTTGGGACACGCACGTGGCGCAGGGCGCGGGTACCGGCTACCTCGCAAACCGGCTTACCGAGCTCGGCAAGGGCTTGGCCGCGTACGCCGACGAGATGGGCCCGGCCTGGAGCGACGCGACCATCGTCGTCATCAGCGAATTCGGCCGCACGTTCAAGGAAAACGGCAACCGCGGCACCGACCACGGCCACGGCAGCGTCTACTGGGTGCTCGGCGGCGCGGTGCGCGGCGGGCGCGTGCTCGGCGAGCAGGTGGCCGTGGCGCCCGGCAGCCTGTTCCAGAACCGCGACTACCCCGTGCTCAACGAATACCGCAGCGTGCTCGGCGGCCTGTTCGCACGGCTCTTCGGGCTTTCGCCGGCGCAGGTGCAGCAGGTGTTCGCGGGTGTCTCGGGGCGAGACATCGGGCTGGTCTGAGGGCGCCCGCGCGACCGCGCGGTCAGCAAAAAGGGCCCGATGTAACTCAGGCCCTTCGGGTGTTGGTGCCGGAGAAAGGAGTCGAACCCTCGACCTTCTCATTACGAATGAGCTGCTCTACCAACTGAGCTACACCGGCGTGGTCTTGTCAGAATTGCTGTAGTGGCGAGCCACTCCAGCGAAGAGCCCGATTCTAGCCGACGGCCGCGCGCTACTTGAGCGCGAACGGCACGAGCTTCTTGGGCACGGCGATGTTCTTCAATGTCACGTAGACCGGCAGGCCGCTTTTGTACTTCGGGTAGTCCTCGCCCTG
>JANLUW010000183.1:0-2940 GCA_031363645.1 Rhizobacter sp.
TGCCGCTCGATGAAGTTGTTGTCGATCGGCACCGCCCCGTCTTCGAGGTGCCGCGTCAGCGCGGTCCAGCTGTTCAGGCTGTAATCGATGGCGCCGGCGCAGCCAGCCCTTTTGCTGCGGACTCAGGGTCTTGTACCGGCCGCGGTGAATGATCGTGAGCGTCTAGCGGTGCCCTCTTGACGGCGTCGACGGTACGTCGACGCCGTCTGGCGATCAGGCGTCGGGCTTCGACCAGCGATGTGGCAGCAGTTCGTCGATGCGGCTGTTCGGGTGGCTGGGAAGCCGTTCCAGAACATCGCGCAGGTAGGCCCAGGGATCGTGTCCGTTGAGTTTGGCGGACTGCACCAGGCTCATGACGATCGCCGCGCGCTGGCCGGCCAACGCGCTACCGCAGAACAGCCATGCGCGGCGTCCCATTGCCCACGGCTTTATTTGCCGCTCGATGAAGTTGTTGTCGATCGGCACCGCCCCGTCTTCGAGGTGCCGCGTCAGCGCGGTCCAGCTGTTCAGGCTGTAATCGATGGCGCCGGCGATGGAGCCGCCGTCCGGCACGCGGCCGCGCTCCAGCTTCAGCCAGACGTGCAACTCCTTCCACAGCGGCCGCGTGAGCTGCTCGCGGGCCGCCAGGCGCTGCTGCGCGTCCATTCTTTCGAACTGACCTTCGACGTGGTAGATCCAGCCGATGCGTTTTATCGCCTCCTTGGCTACCTCGCTCGTGCCGACCAGTTCGTCGAACTTGCGTCGGGCATGTGCTGCGCAATGAGCGGCGATGCGCTGCGGGTACACGCGCCGATCGAGCGCGCGGTCGTACCCGGCGTATTGATCGCACACCAGCGTGCCGCTCCACGCTGGCTGGTCTTGCATCGGCGAACCCGGTGGACCTTGCGCCGCGCCCAGGAAGGCGACCGGGTACTGCGACCCTCGACCCAGACAGAACTCATAGATCACGCCGCGCTGGGCATCGAGTTCGCCTCGCGCGTAGGCCCAGATGTACGCCCGCTTGGTCTTGCCCGCCCCGGGGTCCAGCATCGCAACAGGCGTCTCGTCGGCATGCACCACGGGGCAGCTCAGCACGAAGCGCTTGTGCGTTTCGTACAGCGGCTGCATCGCAGCGCCGGCACGACCGGCCCACGCCGCCAGCGTCGAGCGCGGCGTGTGCACGCCTGACCTGGCGTTGATGGCCTCTTGCCGGTAGTACGGCAGGTGATCGACGAAGCGGCTGATCAGCGTGTGCGCCACCAGCCCGCTGGCGGCGATACCACCGTCGATGATCTGCGGATCGGCCGGCTCCTGCACCAGGCGTTCGATCCCTTGGCGCTGACAGCACCGGCACGCCCACTTGCCGTAGATGTGCCGGTGCGCGAAGAACTCTGCCGGCACGATATCCAGCCGTTCGCTCACGTCCTCGCCGACACGCGTCATCGCCTGGCCACAGCCCGCGGTCGTGCAGGTCGTGTCTTCGGGCTCGTGGTGGTGTTCGACGCGGCGCAGATGATCGGGCAGTGCCTGGCGGCGCGGGCGACGAGGAGGTGCCTTGGGCAAGGCTCGCGTTTTGGGCAGAGCGGCTTGCAGTGCGGCGAGTTGCGCCTCGAGGTCGGCCTCGTCCTCTAGCAGCGTGTCCTGGAACATCTGCCGCTGATCGGCCGTCATGGCCTCGCTCTTGGCGCCATACTTCCAGCGCTTCAGGCGCGTCAGCTCGAAGGTGATCTTCTCGATCTTCGCGTCGCGCCAGGCGATGTCACGATCCTTGCGCTCGAGGAGCTTTTGCTTGACCTCGAGGTCTCGCGCCTGTTGCTCGATGTGCCCAAGCATTTGCGCGGCCAGCGCCGTGACGGACTCTTGCGACAGACCCTGCAGGTCCCGAGGCTTCAGGTCACGCATGCTGAGCATGCGTTGCATCTTGCCAAGACCTGCAACCTCACGCCATTGGCGGATGTACTGTCAACGCATGAACACGTGTCAGGAGCATCGTCATCTCGACGCTCACATCCGCGTGATCACGCTCATCTCGGGCAGGCGCTGCCAGGGCAGACCCACGATCAAGGCGTCGAACTGCGACTGCGTCAATGACAGCGGCGCGGGCGCCGCTTCGCGCGGCCACGTGAAGTGACCGGCATTCAGACGCCGCGCGGCGCACCACACGCCGAAGCCGTCGTGGACCAACAGCTTGATCCGCGTGGCGCGCGCGTTGGCGAAGAGGTAGCCGTGATGTGCATGGGCTGCGCCGGTGGTCTGCACGACGCAGCTCAGAAGCCGCTCGGCGCCAGCGCGCATGTCCATCGGCGCGGTACACAGCCAGAGTTGGTCGATGCGGATCACTTGAGCATGCCCGAGGACAGTTCGCGCAACCAGGCCGTGCAGTCATCGGCAGCCGACGCGGGCCAGCGCACGTTGAGGTGCAGCGGACCGCGGCGAAGGTCGACCTGGATCAGCAGCTCGGCAATCGGCGCCGCGGCGGACGGATTGGCCGCAACTTGCGCCGCGGTCTTCGCAGGTGCGAGCATCTCGATCGCGACGAACTCGGCGCCGGCGGCGAGCAGCGGCGATGCCGCCGGCATGGGTAGCCTCGGCACCTCACTCTTCGGGGGTGGCTCAACCGTCACTCGGGTGGCGAGCTTGACCCCGCGACCGGAGCGCCACTTGTGAACGAGGTTGGCGTTCAGGCCGTGCGCGAGGGCGACCCCGGAGATCGACGCACCTGGCTCATCGCAGGCGGCCAAAACCTTGGCCTTGAGCTCAGCACCGTGACGACGCCGCGGACCGGATTTGGAGTGCATAGGTGTCCACCAATGAATAGGTGGACACCATCCTCAAGCTCCTATCGCCGTCAAGCAAGGTGGGACGGCAGGACGCTCACGCCCAACGTGCTGGAGCGGCGCTTTGACTGCTGGCAACCGAATCAGGCCTGGGTCGGCGACATCACGTACGTCTGGACCGGCG
>JANLUW010000325.1:0-1625 GCA_031363645.1 Rhizobacter sp.
GCCGACTCGGTTACCGCGTCACCGCGGCGACCGGCAAGCGCAATGAAGCCGACTATCTGCGCGGGCTCGGCGCCGTGACCGTAATCGACCGGGCGGAGCTCGGCGGCCCCGGCAAGCCGCTGCAAAAAGAGCGCTGGGCCGCAGTGGTCGACGCGGTCGGCAGCCACACGCTCGTCAATGCGCTGGCGCAGACACGCTACGGTGGGGTTGTCGCGGCCTGCGGGCTGGCGCAGGGTTTCGACTTGCCGGCGACCGTGATGCCATTCATCCTGCGGGGCGTGACGCTCGCCGGCGTCGACAGCGTGATGGCGCCGATCGCGGCCCGGCGCGAAGCCTGGGCCCGGCTTGCGGTCGACCTGGACGCGGCCAAGCTCGCGGCGATCACCGGGGTCGTGCCGTTGAGCGACGCGATCGCGAAGGCGCACGACTTGATGCAGGGCAAGGTGCGCGGGCGGATCGCCGTCAGGATATGACCTTTCGGTCGATTGGAACCCCGATGACACGCTATGCCGATTTCCACCGCCGCTCGCTCGAAGACCGCGATGCGTTCTGGACCGAGCAAGCGCAGCTGATTGACTGGCACCGGCCGTTCGATCGGGTCTGCGACTACGACAACCCGCCGTTCGCCAATTGGTTCGTCGGTGGCCAGACCAACTTGTGCCATAACGCGGTCGATCGCCATCTCGCGCAACGCGCCGACCAGAACGCGCTGATTTGGGTCTCGACCGAGACCGATGAAGAAAAGGTCTACAGCTTCCGCGAGCTGCATGCCGAGGTGCAGCGCATGGCGGCGGTGTTGATTGCGCTCGGCGTGCAGCAGGGCGACCGTGTGCTGATCTATCTGCCGATGATCGCGCCGGCCGCCTTCGCGATGCTTGCGTGCGCGCGCATCGGCGCGATCCACTCGGTCGTGTTCGGCGGGTTCGCGAGCGGCAGCCTTGCGAACCGGATCGACGACGCGCAACCGACGCTGATCGTTAGCGCCGACGCGGGCAGTCGCTCGGGCAAGGTCATCGCCTACAAGCCGTTGCTCGACGAGGCGATGCGGCTGTCGACGCACAAGCCGGCCAAGGTGCTGCTGATCGACCGCGACCTCGCGCCGATGGACCGCGTGGCGGGCCGCGACGAAGACTACGCCGCGCTGCGCGAGCAGCATCGTGACACCGTTGTGCCCTGCATGTGGCTCGATGCCACCGCGCCGAGCTACACGCTCTACACCAGCGGCACCACCGGCAAGCCCAAGGGCGTGCAGCGCGACACGGGTGGCTACGCGGTTGCGCTCGCGGCGAGCATGAAGCACATCTTCAGAGCGGATGCGGGCGACACGTATTTCTGCACCAGCGACATCGGCTGGGTCGTCGGCCACAGCTACATCGTCTACGGACCGCTGATCGCCGGCGTGGCCAGCGTGATGTACGAAGGATTGCCGACCCGACCCGACAGTGGCATCTGGTGGCGGCTGGTCGAGAAGTACAAGATCAACCACCTGTTCAGCGCGCCGACCGCGGTGCGCGTGCTCAAGAAGCAAGACCCGAAGTTCCTGACCGAGTTCGACCTGAGCTCGTTGCGCGCGCTCTACCTCGCCGGCGAACCGCTCGACGAGCCGACCGCGAGCTGGATCGCCG
>JANLUW010000343.1:0-12218 GCA_031363645.1 Rhizobacter sp.
CGTGGCCGGCGCCTGCGCGAGCTCGGCCACGAGCTCGACCTGCGCCGACTGGATTTGCTGCTTCATCAGGTTGACCCAGCGCTTGTCGGGCTCGGTCGAGTCGCCCTGGATGGTCGAATACAGCACGTCGCGAATCGGCTCCAGCGTCGCGTACGGAATGCAGAAGTGGATCGTGCCGCTGGTGTCGCCGATCTCGAGCGTGAAGCTGGTTGCAACCACGATCTCGCTTGGCGTGGCGATGTTGGCGAACTGCGGTTGCATCTCCGAGCGCTGGTATTCGAGCTCGAGCGGGTAGATGCCTTGCCAAGCCTTCTTGTACTCGCCGGTGATCACATCGACCAGCCGGCCGATGATGCGTTGCTCGGTCGGCGAGAAGTCGCGGCCTTCGATGCGCGTGTGGTACTTGCCGGCGCCGCCGAACAGCGCGTCGATCACCGCGAACACGAGTGCCGGGTCGCACACGATCAGACCCGAGCCGCGCAGCGGGCGCACGCTGACGATATTGAAGTTGGTCGGCACCACGATCTCGCGCAAGAAGGCGCTGTACTTTTGCACCTTGATGCTGCCGATCGAGATCTCCGGGCTCTTGCGAATGAAGTTGAACAAGCCGAGCCGCATGTTGCGTGCGAAGCGTTCGTTGATGATCTCCATCGTGGGCATGCGCCCGCGCACGATCCGCTCCTGGCTCGCCAGGTCGTAGTTGCGGACGGCGCCCTCTTCAACCTGCTCCTGATCGAGTTTCTGGCTTTCGCCGGTGATGCCCTGCAGCAGCGCGTCGACTTCGTCTTGCGAAAGAATCTGCTGGTTCATGTCTGCCCCTCGACCGACGGGTACGTCGATCGATCCCCCGAGGGGATCGGGCCTTGCTTGGGGCGGCCCGGCGCGGCGGCCCGCGCGCTTTGGGTGAGGTCGCGCTTCATTGGACGATGAAGTTCGAGAAGTGAACGTGCTTGATCGGATTCGGCTCGACCGGCGCCTTCGCCTTCTTCGCTTTCTCCTTCTTCTTGGTCGGCTTCGCGTCTTCCTCGTCGGCGGCCGGCTTGTCTGTCTCGGCCTCGGCCAGCTTCTCGACGAGGACTGCCGGTTCCGCGACCTCGATGCCCATCGTGCGGGCCGATTCGCGCAGGATCTCGCCAGCGAGTTGCTCCTTGCCGGCGCGGTCGAGCAGGTCTTTCGAGGACTTGTGCGACAGGATCATCAGAATGCCGTTGCGGATCGCCGGCATGAAGGCCTTCATCGAGTCAGCGAACTTCGTGTCTTCGACCTCGAAGGTGATGCCGATTTGCGCATAGCGGTCGGCTTCCTTGTCGGCGAGGTTCACGACGAAGGGGTCGATCGGCAAAAAAGTCGGCGGGTGCTTGAGGTCGGGCTTGCTGCCGTGCTGCTCGGCGCTGGCGCTTGTAGACGCATCGTCGCCCTCGGCGGCCGCGGCGGCTTTTTTCTTGAGCAAGAACACGGCTGCACCGCCGCCGATCACCAACAGCAACAGCACGGCCGCCACGATGATGATCAGCTTCTTTTTGCCCTTCTTCGCAGGCACGACGGCACCGTCGGTGGCAGGGGCAGCAGCAGCGGCAGCAGACATCGTCACTCCTTCATTTTTCGGGGCCATCGGTCGCCGCACGGCGCCCGACGTCATGAAGGAAATTGTGGAATCGATGCGCCGAACTGAAGCGGCGATAAGCAGGGGGTTCAGCGGCCAGTAACGCGCTCGGCGAGGCTACGCGAAGACGTCGACGCCGCCCTGCGTCACGACGCGGCGCGCGGCGGTTGCAACACGTTTCGTGTCGTCATCTGTGCCGATGTGGCGCTGGCGCGTGCCGCCCGACGTACCCGAATCGCCGCGCCCGCCGTGCTCACCACCGTGCTGCGAAACGCCGCCCCCGGCGAGCGTGAAGCCGGCGTCGGCAAGTGCGCTCGCGAGTTCGGGCAGGCCGGCTTCGATGGCTTGCCGCGTGGCGGCCATGTCGGCGCCGAAATCGATGCGGGCTTGCGTGCCGTCCATCACGATTTGCACCGAGACCGGGCCCATGTCGGCAGGGTTCAGGTGCAGCTCGGCGGTCTGCACGCCGTCTTTGGCGAGCACGCTCAGGCGCAGGCCGAGCTGCTGCGCGAAGTCGGGTGCATCGAGCGGTGTGGTGATGACCACGGCGGCGGGTGCGAGCGCCTCGGTGCCAGGGATCGGGGCCGACACCACGGCGCTCGCGGCTGCTGCCGCAGTCGCTTCGTCGACGTTCGTGCGGGCGACGGCAGAAGTCGTCGGGGCCATCGGCTTTTCGCCGATCCGCTGCTCGGCGAGCACACCGGCGAACTCGCGCGCGTCGGCAGCACCGGCGCGTTGCGCCTTGCCTTGTGCCGCCTTGTCTTTGAGCTCGGTATCGGCCTTGAGGTCGGCGGCGCGCAGGCCCTTGGCGGTGCCGCGCGTGTCGGCGGCCGAGCCGGTGTTGTTGTCGGTGACGGCGTTGGCATCGGTGGCGGTGTCGGTGCTGGCTGCGGCGTCGCTCGCTTGTTCAGTGGCCGCACGTTGCAGGCCGGCGAGCCAGTGCATCACGCTCGGGTCGATCGGCAAGGTGGCGGGGTCCGGCGCGGCGCGCGGTTGCGCGTTGCTCGATGCATCGGTCGCAGCGTCACTCGCGTCGGCTGGCGCTGCCTCGGCTGCAGGTTGGGTACCGGTCGGGGTGGGCGTCGCATCGTCCACGGCCCGCATTTTGGTCTTGAGCAAGGCGCGCGCGCGGTTGACCGTGTCGATCGATGCTTGTGGCGGCTCGGTGTCGTTCGTGGCCTCGTCGGGTGGGGTCGATTCGTGCGCCGCCGGTTTCGGTGGCAGCGCGGCGGTCAGCGCGATGGTCGGCATCGGCATCGGCGCGGGCGCGGCGTGCGTTTGCCGCAGCAGTGAAGCGAAGCCGGCGGGGTCGTTCGGCGTGCGTTTCGACGCTGTGCCCGCGGCCGTGGCGGCGTCGCCTGACGGGGCGCGCAGCGAAGAAGGTTGGATCGTCGTCATGCAGTTTTCTCCATGTCACATCAGCGGCGCTGGCCGCGTCGAGCCCAAGCGGTTCCAGGCTGCGCGCGAGGCGGCCTCGTCGGTTTGTTTTTGGTCGCGGCGGTCAGCGCTCAGGCGCTGCTCGGCCTGGCGCCGCTCGATCAGCTTGCGCACCGAGGCGCAGCGCAGTTCGGTGTCGCGCAAGGTGACGAGCGCGTGTTGAACTTGCTGACCCGCGTTTTCGGCCACGCGCACTTGCTGCTCTACCGCCTGCGTCAACCGCTCCATGAAGCTTTGGTAGCAGTGCACGAGTTCGATCTTGCCTTCGCGACAGAACTGCAAGCGCCAGCGCTGCTCGTACTCGCGGCGGTAGGTGCGCAGTTGCTCGGCCTGGCCGAGCGCGGCCTCGGCGGCGGTTTGGGCGCGCTGGTGCGCAGTGAATGCGACGTCGCGTTGGCGCTCGTTCTGGCCGAGCAAGATGGTCAGTGTTTCGATACCGGTCATGCGGAAATCTGCAGAGGTCAACCGGCGATCGAGGCCAGGAGTTGCTCGACGCTGCCGCCCATCGCCGCACTCTCGTGCATGCTTTGTTGCAGCATCGCGACCATCGGGTCGTGCAGGCGCACGGCGGTGTCGAGTTCGGTGTCGTGGCCGGGCGAGTAGGCGCCGAGCTGAATCAAATCGCGCGCCTTGTTGTGGCGCGCATGCAGTTGCCGAAAGCGCCGCGCCGCCTCGAGGTGCTCGCGGCTCGCGACGCTCGTCATCACGCGCGAGACCGATTTTTCGATGTCGATCGCAGGGTAGTGGCCGGCTTCGGCCAGCTCGCGCGAGAGCACGATGTGGCCGTCGAGAATGCCGCGCGCCGCATCGGCGATCGGGTCTTGCTGGTCGTCGCCTTCGCTGAGCACGGTGTAGAACGCGGTGATCGAGCCGCCGCCGCCTTCTTGATCGGCAGCCTTGCCGTTGCCGCTGCGCTCGACCAGTTGCGGCAGCTTCGCGAAGCAGCTCGGCGGGTAGCCCTTGGTGGCAGGCGGTTCGCCGATCGCGAGCGCGATCTCGCGCTGCGCCATCGCGTAACGCGTGAGCGAATCCATCAGCAGCAGCACGCTCTGGCCGCGGTCGCGAAAGTGCTCGGCGATCACGGTTGCATAGTTCGCGCCCTGCATGCGCACCAGCGGCGGCGCGTCGGCCGTGGCCACCACGACAACGGCGCGGCGCATGCCTTCTTCGCCCAGAATGTCTTCGATGAATTCCTTCACTTCACGGCCGCGCTCGCCGATCAGGCCGACCACGATCACATCGGCCGCGGTGTAGCGCGCCATCATCCCGAGCAGCACCGACTTGCCGACGCCGGTGCCGGCAAAAAGGCCGATGCGCTGGCCGCGGCCGACGGTCAGCATCGCGTTGATCGCGCGCACGCCGGTGTCGAGCGGGGTGCGCACCGGGTCGCGGTCCATCGCGTTGATCGGGCGGCGCGTGAGCGGCTCTTTGTGCACGTGCTCGATCGGGCCTTTGCGGTCCATCGGGTGGCCGTGTGAATCGACGACGCGGCCGAGCAAACCGTCACCCACCGGCAGGTGCAGCGTGCGGTCTTCATTGCGGCGCCACGGGTGGCGCGCCGCGCCGAGCTTCATCGGCACGACCGGCGAGGCCCTGGGCACCACGCGCGCACCACTCGCGAGGCCGGCCACATCGCTGGTGGGCATCAGGTAAGCGCGGTCGCCCGAGAACCCGACGACCTCGGCGATCACCGGCGACTGCCCTTCCATGCGAATTTCACACACCGAGCCGACCGGCACGCGCAAGCCCGCCGCTTCGAGCACGAGGCCGTTGACGCGCACCAGCTGGCCCTGCGTTTCCAACGGCAGCTTGTCGGCCGAGAAGCTGCGCATGTCGGCGAGGTAGCGTCTCCACTTGTCCGGGGTCGTCAGCGGTGAGGTGTCGGTCTTCGGGATCATTCGGCAGTGCCCGAGTCGTCGGCGCCGGCTGGCCCGTTGTCGGTCCACCCTTCGTCGCAGCCGAGCGAAGCCGCAGCGCGCCGCCAGCGGGCTTCTAGGCTCGCATCGATCACGCCGATGTCGGACTCGACCAGCACGCCACCGCGTGACATCGATGCATCGGCAAGCAGGCGTGCACCGCGTGCCACGAGCACATCGGCCGCGCCTGCTGCGACGAACGGGTGATCGTCGGGGTGCACGCGCAGCGTGATGTGCTTGGCACTGAGCAGCAACGTGTCGATCGCTTCTTGCGCGACGGTTGCCACCAGCGCCGGGTTAATTGCGAGCTCGCTGCGCACGATCTGTCGCGCGAGGTGCGTGGCGGCTATCGCGAGCGTGCGCGCCATGTCTTGTTGCAGCCCGCCGAGCTCGTCACCGAGCGACTGCACGAGCGCGCCGATCTGCGCAGTGGTTTGCGCCGCGAAGCTCTGCTTGAAGCCGTCGAGCGCGACCAAGCCGTCGCGGTAGCCGTCTTGGTAGCCGGCTTGCCGTGCGGCGCGCAGTTGTGCCGCGAGCTGCGCGGCCAAGTCGATCTTCGGCGCTTCGTCGGTGGCGCGGTGGATGTTGGCTTGCGGCATTGGGCCACCGGCGATGTCGCCGGGGTTCCATGCCTTGACGTCGCTCAGCTCTTCGCGCGGAATGAAGCGTGCATAGGCACGCGCAGCGTCGTTGGGCGACGCGATATTTTTGGGTGCGCGAAATGAGGCTTCCCTGTCGCTTCGCTCTTGTCCCCAAGGGGCGCTGTCCGCCTTGGGGCGGCCCGGCGGCGGACTGAGTGCCTCACGCAAATCGCGCGGATCGCGCACATCACGCGGATCAGAGGAAGTCATCGTCGCTCCCGCCACTCAACACGATCTGGCCTTCGTCGGCCAGGCGGCGCACGACCTTGAGCATTTCCTTCTGCTCGGCCTCGACTTCCGAAACGCGCACCGGCCCGCGCGACTCCAGGTCTTCGCGCAGCGTCTCGGCGGCGCGGGTCGACATGTTCTTGAACACCTTCTCGCGCATCTCCGGTGTCGCGCCCTTGAGCGCGATCACCAGCGACTCGCTCTGCACTTCTTGGAGGAGCGCCTGGATGCCCTTGTCGTCGATCTTGCCCAGATCGTCGAACGTGAACATGTTGTCCATGATCTTCTGCGCGAGGTCGTTGTCGGCTTCACGGATGTAGTCGAGTACCGAGGTCTCCACGCTCGTGCCCATCAGGTTGATCATCTCGGCCGCCGCCTTCACGCCGCCCAGCTTGGTCTTGCGGCTGCGTTCACCGCCAGCGAGCACGCGGCCCATCACTTCGTTGAGGTCTTTCAGCGCCGAAGGCTGGATGCCGTCGAGCGTGGCCACGCGCACCAACACCTCGTTGCGCTGGCGCTCCGAGAAAGTTTTCAGCACGTCGGCGGCTTGGTCGAAATCGAGGTGCACCAGGATCGCTGCGACGATCTGCGGGTGCTCGATGCGCAGCAGCTCGCCGACCGATGCCGGGTCCATCCACTTCAGGCTCTCGATGCCCGCGGTGTCGCCGCCTTGCATGATCCGGTCGATCAGCAGGTTGGCCCTGTCGTCGCCGAGCGCCTTGCGCAGCACGGCCCTCACGTACTCATCGGTGTCGCTCACCAGCATGCTCTGGTCGGCCGTGGTGGCGTTGAACAGTTCGAGCACGCCGTCGACCCGCTCGCGCGAGATCGATTTCATTTTCTGGATCGTTTCGCCCAGCCCCTGCACCTCTTTCGGCGTCAGGTGCTTGAAGACCCCGGCAGCTTCTTCCTCGCCGAGCGACATCAGCAGGATCGCTGCATTTTCCAAACCCGTTTCGTCCACAAGCGGTTCCTCGATGTTCTTTTAGGGTCGGGCGGTCAGGCCTTGGCGCCGACGGCGTCGCCGTGCGCCTCACCATTCACCCAACCGCGCACGATGCCCGCCACGGCGGCGGGGTTCTCCTTCGCGAGGGCCTTGGCTTGCGCCAGGTGTTGGACGCTTTTCGGCGCCGGCAGCGCGGGCAGAACCTGCTGGTCGTCGACGATGGCCGTCAGCGTGGCGCCGGGCACCGCGGGGGTCGGCGCGAGTGCCGCTCTGAGCGCAGGGCGCACGAGGCCGAAGAACACCAGCACGCCGATCAGCACCAGGCCGGCCGGCACCGCGAGGCTGCGCAGCATGTCGATCACATCGGGGTTCTTCCAGAGCGGCACGTCGACGACGGTGATGGGCTCGACCTTGAACGGCGCGTTGATCACCTTGACCGAATCGCCGCGCTCCTTGTTGAAGCCGATGCCCTCGCGCACCAGCGCGGTCAGTTTGTCGATCTCGTCGACCGAGAGCGGCACCTGCGTCGTCTTGCCCTTGGCATCGGTCACCGAGCGGTTGTTGACGACGACCGCAGCGTTGAGCCGCTTGACGTTGCCGCTCGCATTGCGCGTGACGCGCACGGTCTTGTCGACCTCGTAGTTCGTGGTCGCATCGCGGCGGCCGCTGGCACCCGAGGTGCCCGAGCCGCCTTGCGCGGTTTGCAAGGGCTGCGATGCGCCGACCAATGGCGCTGTCGCGGCGATCGGCGGCTGGTTCGAGGCCGCGCCCGGCACGCCGCTCGGCTGCGCGCCGGCGCCACCGGGTTGGTCCGACACCTGCTGGCTGCGGATCGACACTTTCGCCTCCGCGCCCTGGTTCGGTCTGAACTCTTCCGAGGTGGCCTCGGTCTGCGAGAAGTCGATGTCGGCTGCCACCGTGGCGCGCAGGTTGTCGCGGCCGACGATCGGTTCCAACAGCGCCAGAACGCGTTTCGCGTAGCCGGTCTCGACCTGGTTCACGTACTGCAGTTGCTGCGCGTCGAGCCCGGCGCTGGGCTGGCCATCGCCGCCGCCGCTGGTGAGCAGCGCGCCGGTCTGGTCGAGCACGCTGACAGCCTTCGGGTCGAGCTCGGGCACGCTGCTCGAAACAAGGTGCACGATGCCGGCTACCTGGGCGCGGTCGAGCGCGCGGCCCGGGTGCAAAGTGAGCAGCACCGAGGCGCTGGGCTTTTGCTGCTCGCGAAAGAAGCCGTTTTGATTCGGCAGCGCGAGGTGCACGCGGGCGTTGCTCACCGCGGCCATCGAGGTGATCGAGCGGGTGAGTTCACCCTCGAGCCCGCGCTGTGCGGTCAACCGCTCCTGGAACTGCGTTTGGCCGAAGCGCGCGCTGTCCATCAGCTCGTAGCCCGAGACCGAACCCTTCGGCAGCCCGGCGGTCGCGAGCTTCAGGCGCAGGTCGTGCACCTGCAGCGCGGGCACGAGAATCGCGGCGCCACCTTCGCTCATGCGGTAGGGCACGTTCATCTGCGAGAGCTGCGCAATCACGGCGCCGCCGTCTTTGTCGGACAGGTTCGCGTACAGCACCTTGAAGTCGCCCTTGCTGCTCCACAACGTCATCGCCAGCACCACGCCGGCGAGTGCGGCCACGCCGAGCGCCATGCTGAGCTTGCTGCGCATCGGCAACGCGGCCATGCGGCCGGCGAAGCTGGCGGGTTCGACGAACGGTAGAGCGGGGTTGATCGCGACTGCGTCGTTCATGGGTCGTCGGTTTCGTTCGAGGGCGGCATTGCCCTCAGTTGAAAGCGATTGTTCGGGAACTTGAATTTCCGAAAGAGGCGAACAGCCGGACAAAGCCGCATCAGTTCGCGCCTTGCCCGCGCAGCGTTGTGCCTACGATGGCGTCACACCCTCACTGCGAGCCCGCTCCATGAACGTGACCCTCAAACCTTTCGATTTCGCCCAGGCCGTGGCCCGCGCCGGCCTGGCCACGAACGGTCAGCCGCTGCAGAAAAGCGAGCCGGTCGAGGGCGCAGGTTTTCAGCAGGCCCTCACGCAAGCGCTCGGTGCCGTGAGCAAATCACAGCTGGATGCGAGCGCGATGCAGCGTGAAGTGCAGATGGACAGCCCGACCGTCAGCATCGAGCAAACCATGGTGGCGATGCAGAAGGCGCAAATCGGCTTTCAGGCCACGCTGCAGGTGCGCAACAAGATGGTCCAGGCCTACTCGGACATCATGTCGATGCAGGTGTAGCAAGCAGCGGCGCGTTGAGCCGCGAGCGCTGGCAATCCGAAGTTGGTTCGCGAACGCCCGCAGAGCGCGGAATTTCGCACGAACCAAAAGTTTCACAAACCGCAGAATCCAGCAGCCGCACGGCAGTGCGCCGATCCCTCGCCGCTCCCGGCCTTTCATGCACTTCGACATCGCCTCACTTTTGCTTGCCATGACCGTCGCGATGCTGACGATCGCGATCGTGCTGCCGGCGGTGATGGGCGAGGTCAACGCGCCGGCGCGGCGCGCCCAGATCGGGGTGATGCTGCAGGCCGCCGGGTGGTCGCTGCTGTTGTTCTCGGGCATTGTCGAGAGTGGTTCGCTCGCCGACCGCACGCTTTCGACATTCGCGATGGCCGGCATAGCCGGCGGCATGGCCTTCAATGCCATCGCGTTCGACCTGTGGTGCGGGCGCGTTGCGCACGACCGTGCGCCAGCGCTGATCGCGCTCGTGCTGCCAGTCGGCTACGCGATCGGATTTTCGAGCTACGCGTTTCGCGTCGGCTGGGCCAACGGCCTGTTCACGTTGCAGATGGCGATGGTGGCCGCCTCGCTCTGGCGCAAGCCCGAAGTGCCGGTGGGCAAATGGCGCGGGCTGCTCGTCATCAGCCTGCTGCTGCAGATGGTGGTCACGGCATGGCGCGGCGTACTCGGCGCGTTTTTCACCGAGAGTTACCCGTCGTTTTTGGCACCGCACCCGGTGAATCTGGCGTTCGCCGTGATGGGCAATGCGACAGCGGTGCTGTCGCTGGTCGCGATTCTGCTGGCGCATCGCGACGCGGCGGCACGCGAGCTCATGCGGCTCGCCACGATCGACGGCTTGACCGGCGTTTTCAATCGCCGCGCCTGGCTCGCGAAGGCGAACACCGATCTGGCCGTCAGCGTGCGCTACAGCCACCCGGTGGCGGTCGTGATGATCGACCTCGATCACTTCAAGCAGGTCAACGACAGCCGCGGCCACGATGCCGGCGACCGGGCATTGCAGTTCGTCGCCGAGGCCTTGCGTTCGGCGGTTCGCGCCGGTGATGTGGTGGGCCGCTACGGCGGCGAGGAGTTCTGCGTGTTGATGACCTACGCCGATCAAGCAGCGGCCAATGCGTTCGATCGCCGCCTGCGCCAACGACTGACGGATAACGCGCTCGACCAGCTCGGTTTCGAGGTGACCTACAGCGCCGGCATCGCGATGCGAACCTCGCCGCTCGACACCCTCGACGCCTTGATAAAACGCGCCGACGCCACCCTCTACCGCGCCAAAAACCAAGGCCGCGCACGAACGCTGGATGCGGGTGGGCTGGTGTTGCTGCCGGTGGGGTAATCGAACGCCGCACAGCACATCGATGTTGGCTTGAACATCAACTTTTCACAGGCGCTAGAAGGGCGAGCGGGGCCGCAGCACCAAACCAACAGCGTTGTGCCAGGCACTCACCGATAAAACGCCTCGACCCTGCCTTTGAGTTTGATTAGAAGCGGCTTGCCTTTGCGGTCGAGCGCTTTGCCGGCGGGCACTTTGACCCAGCCTTCGCTGATGCAATATTCCTCCACGTCGAAGCGCTCTTTGTCGTTCACGCGGATGCCGATCTCGCGTTCGAAGACGGCGGCAATGTGATGCGGGCTGCGGGGGTCGACCGAAAGTCGGTCGGGGATCGCGGGGGTCGCAGGAACGGATGCGGCGTCGGCGGGGGTGGTCTCGGTCATGCGCGGTTCTCTCTTTCGATCCGGGCGGATCAGCTGTCGTCCCGCATTCTCCCGGATGCGCCGCAACCGCCCGCGATCAAACCGCCCGGTCGACGTTGTCGCCGAGGATCGGCGCCGACGGGAATGCAGCCTTTTGCTTCGCGACCGGTTCGAGTTGCTGCGACAGCCGGCTCAGCCACGGGAACCGCGGTGGCACGGGCAATTGCGTGACCTGGTCGATCTCGACCTCGACCGCGGGCGCGAACGCGCCTTGGCGGGCCGCGATGGCAGGTACCGGGAGATATGCGGTCGACGGGCCGATTCGGGTGATTGTTGTGACGCCAGGGATGTTCATCTGCGCTCCTTGCTGTTGCACGAAGGTGGCTGGTCAGTGAGCTATCGGCAGCACCTGCAAAAACCTGAGGAGCGATCGAAGAAAAAGACGCAGGAAAAAAGCGCCTGTTCAGTTGATCGACAGCAGCTTGCCGCGCTTTTGGGTCAGGTCGATGAAGCGCTGCAGCGTGCGCAACGCGTTCGAATCGGCGCGCACGAACTCGCACCCGAGGCGCACGCCGCGCGACTCGCTGTTGAGCAAGGTCACAGGCTGGAGCCGCAGGTTGACGTGAAAGCGCGTGTCGGCGTCGAGGTCGATCTGTACCTGGTTGACCACGCCGCCCACTTGCATCGGCGGTACGTCGTCGGGCAAGAAGAGGGCGCAGCCGCCGATGCTCACGTCGAGCACGCGCAGGCTCAATTGCATGTCGGCGATGTCGGTGTGGCGCACGCGCGCGTATGGCACGCTGCGCAGCAACGGCCGCACGCGGTAGGCATTGCGGCGCTGGAAGCGGAAGGCCTCGCGCGGGTAATTGCAAGTGAGCACGCTCGCGCGCGCGCCGCGCACCAGCACGAGGTTGCTGACGTCGAACTGCAGCTTGACGCTTTCGAGGTAGCCGACGACGACGCAGTCGTCGCTCTCCATCAGCGCGTGCAGCGCCGGGTCGCCCGGGTCGATGTTGAAGCCGATCTCGCCGCGCTCGGCGCTCATCGTCCAGACCGTCGCGCTGACGACGCTGCCGTCGCTCGCGTTCAGGTTCATCTGCACGCTGCCGTCGCAGAGCAAGCGCAGCATGGCCGCGATCTCGCGCGGGGAGGTGATGCGGAACTCGTCCAGACCGCCGGGCGCAGCGCCCAGCGCGTCCAACGGCATCGGCATGGTTTCCATCGTTTGACGACCTTCAGTCCGAGATCAATGGATGGTCTTCGGGCGGCCGGCGAGGAGCTGGTCGAGGTCGTCGAGCCACGGCTCGGCGAGCTGGCGGATCTCGGCGTCGTTGATCAGGATGCGCTGCATGATGCGCGACTTGAATTGCGTCTCTTGGTCGCCGAGGGGGTTGCCCGAGGCGGTTTGCTTGAGTTGCGAGATCAGCAGCGCACACGCGCCTTCGAGCTTGAGCACGTGATCCCAATTGCCGGTGCGGGCCGCGTCGAGCATGTCTTGGCTGGCTTTCTCGATCGCTTGGTAG
>JANLUW010000486.1:0-13722 GCA_031363645.1 Rhizobacter sp.
CGCACCAATGCGACGGCCTGATCGCGGTCGGCGGCGGCTCGTCGCTCGACTGCGCCAAGGGCGTGGCGATCGCTGCCACGCACCCCGGCCCGCTCGTCACGTACGCCACGATCGAAGGCGGCAGCGGCAAGATCACCGAAGCCGCAGCGCCGCTGATCGCGGTGCCCACCACCTCGGGCACCGGCAGCGAAGTGGCACGCGGCGCGATCGTCATCACCGACGACCACCGCAAGCTCGGCTTTCATTCGTGGCACCTGCTGCCGCGCTCGGCCATCTGCGACCCCGAACTCACGCTCGGCCTGCCGCCCGGCCTCACGGCGGCGACCGGCATGGACGCGATCGCGCACTGCATGGAAACCTTCATGGCCGCAGCCTTCAACCCGCCGGCCGACGGCATCGCGCTCGACGGCCTCGAGCGCGGCTGCGCCCACATCGAGCGTGCCACCCGCGACGGACACGACCGCGACGCGCGGCTCAACATGATGAGCGCATCGATCGAAGGGGCGATGGCGTTCCAGAAGGGCCTCGGCGCGGTGCATTCGCTTTCGCACAGCCTCGGCGGCGCATACCCGCGGCTGCACCACGGCACGCTCAACGCGGTCTTTCTGCCGGCCGTGGTGCGCTTTAACGCGAGCGCCGAGAGCGTGGTCAAAGACAAGCGGCTCGACCGCATGGCGCGTGCGATGGGGCTGGCGAGCGGCAGCGATATTCCCGAGGCGATCCTCGCTTTGAACGCGCGCCTCGGCTTGCCTTCTGGCCTGGCTGCGATGGGCGTCAAGCGGGCGCTGTTTGAGCGCATCGTCAGCGGTGCGCTGGCCGATCATTGCCACAAGACGAACCCGCGCATCGCGAGCGCCGACGACTACCGCGAGATGCTCGAAGCCTCGCTCTGATGAAGCCTGCCGGGTTGGCTGCGCCGACCGATACGTCTGCACTCTGTTGGTCACGTTTTGTTGCCATGCCGGGCGCGGCCGTTTCACATTGCTCTGCTACGGTGCGGCTACGTTCGCCGCACTGCCGCCTCGCGCCATCGGTGGCAGTTCGCTTTGGCCGAATCTGTGCGGCAACGCCATCCTCACCCCACCGGAGTCATCGCATGTCCAGCAACAAGTCACGTGAATCGCGCGACACCACGCTTGCAAAAATTCGTCCCAGTGCCTCGCCCGCGCACGTGGTCCGCGCGATCGACGTGGGCTTCGGCCTTGTCAAGTTCAGCGTACGCGCCGGTGACGGCATTCGGTTCATGAATTTTCCGTCGATGGCGATTCCGGCCGACGCGAGCGCGGTGCGCGGCCTGGGGACGCGGCGGCGCGACACCTTCGACATACCGGTGAACGGTGCCGACTACGAAGTCGGCCGCGATGTCGGCCTGGCGCAATCGGGAGGCAACTTCGGGCGCGACGTGACCGATGAGTTCTACCGCGGCAACATCTACGAGGCGCTCACCAAAGGCGCCCTGCGCTACATGGCTGAAGCCGGCGACTCGCGGCTCGACGTGCTGGTGCTCGGCCTGCCGGTCAACCAGTACAACGACAGCAAGCGGCGCGACTACCTGCGCTCGCGCTATCAGGGCGACATCGACCTGGGCGGCGGCAAGAAGCTCCACATCGTCAAGGTGATCGTGCAGGCGCAGCCGATGGGCGGCTATGCGGCGCTCGACGATTACCTGAGCGAACTCAACGCCACCATCACCAAGACGGGCGGCGCGCTCAAGCCATTGCCGGACGGCGAGGCGCTCGACGACCTTGCGGTACTGATGGTCGACCCCGGCGAGCACACGCTCGACTGGCTGCTGATCCAACAAGGCACGATCAACCCGCGTGCCAGTGGCGCCGCCTCCGATGCCGGCCGCCACCGCGTGGTGCGGTCGGTTCAGGAGTCGCTGAGCGCCTCGATCGGCAGGCCACTCGGGCCGGCTGTGATGCCGCGCATCAACGACGCGCTGCGCAGCGGCCAGCCAGTCAAGCTCGCCGGTGTGGCGCACGAACTCAAGCAGTACGACCCGATCGTGCTCAGCGTCGTCGAAGACTCGATCAACCGAATGGTCGACGGCCTGCGCGACGCACACGAAATCATCGACCTGATGGTGCTTGTGGGCGGCCACCCCGAGCACTACCGCGACGTGCTCGCCAGGCGCTTTCCGGCGATTCCGGTGTTCGTCATGCCCGACTCGATGGAGGCCAATGTGCGTGGCTTCCAGATGATCGGCGAAGCGGAGTCGGCGTCGTCCGATGCGGTGATTCCGTTCGCCGCTTGAGTGCCGATGTGAACGACGCGACTCGACCATGGCCGTCTTTCACCTCGAGCTCGAAATCGACAGTGCGGCGCAGCCGGAGCTGCATCGAATGCTGCTCGCGATCGTCAACCCGTCGGCCCGCGCCGAGCGGATGCGGCAGCTTGCCAGCACGGGGCTGATCTGGGAGCACCTTCGCCTCGCGTCTGAACCTTCGATCGACCGTGCGGGCAAGGGCGATACGCCCACCGCGTCGAAGCACCTGGCTTTGGTGATCGCGGCCAAGCCGGCTGAACACGACGCGCGCGGCCTGCCGGTACTTCGCGACGAAGTGCCCGAAAGTTCGATGCCGCGGCGGCCGGATGTCGAGCGCCCGGCGGTGGCAGAGGCGCTGCCTTTTGCCGAGCGCGAGAAATCGGGATCTACGCTAGCCGCGACCGCTGCAGCCACCGATGCCGCGCCCGGTGTTCACATGACCGGAACGCGCTCCAGGCTCATGCGAATGAAGAACCGCGGGTTGTTCACGAACGAGTGAGGCTCGCGCAGGCACTGCGCGCGGGGCTCAAGCCCCAGAGAACGGCGAGCGGATGTCGGCAATGAATTGCTGGGCGCGCAAATGCTGCGGGTGGTTGAAGAATTCGCCGGGTGTGGCGCGTTCGAGAACCTTGCCTTCGTCCATGAACAGCACGCGGTTGGCGACCTCGCGCGCGAAGCCCATCTCGTGCGTCACGCAGACCATCGTCATGCCGTCTTTCGCGAGGCTGCGCATCACCGTCAGCACCTCGCCGACCATCTCGGGGTCGAGTGCGCTGGTGGGTTCGTCGAACAACATCACCGGCGGCTGCATCGCGAGCGCCCGCGCGAGCGCAACCCGCTGCTCCTGCCCGCCCGAGAGATCGGCGGGCCACGCCGCCACTTTGGCCGTGAGGCCCACACGGTCGAGCAGCGCGAGCGCGCGCTCGTCGGCCTGCGCCTGCGTGAGACCGCGCAGCTGCACCGGCGCGAGCGTGCAGTTCTGCAGCACGGTCAGGTGCGGGAACAGGTTGAATTGCTGGAACACGAAACCGATGTGCGAGCGAAACGCGTTGAGCTTCGTGTCACGGGCGTGGATGTCGTGCCCATCGACCCGGATCGTGCCCGACTGGATCGGCTCCAGCCGGTTGATGGTGCGCAACAGCGTCGACTTGCCCGAGCCCGAAGGCCCGCACACGACGACGACCTCGCCCTTGCCGACCGTCTCGGTCACGTCGACGAGCGCGTGGTACTTGCCGTACCACTTGTTGACTTTGTTGAATTCGATCATCGGGTGCGCGCCGGGTGGTTCCCGCGATCGAGCCGGTGCGCGAAGCGCGAGAGCCCGAAGCAGAGGATGAAGTAAGTGAGCGCGAGGAGGCCGTAGACCTCGGCCGGCTTCGTGAACACCAGCGTGTTGATCTGCGTGGCGATGAACGACACCTCGGTCAGGCCGATGATGTAGCCGAGCGAGGTTTCCTTGATCGTCGAGACGAACTGGTTGACGAGTGACGGCAGCATCGCGCGCAGCGCCTGCGGCAGCACGACCGATCGCGTCGTGCGCCAGTAGCCCAAGCCCAGCGAACGCGCCGCCTCGACCTGCCCCCGGGGCACACCCTGAATCCCGGCGCGCACGATCTCGGCGAGGTAGACGCCGTCGAACACCACGAGCGCGATCAGCATCGTCGTGAACTGGTCGGTCTTTTGACCGGTGAGGGTGGGCAGGAAGAAGTAGGCCCAAAAGACCACCATCAGCAGCGGCGTACCGCGCACCAGGAAGACGAGTGCGGTGATCGGCCACCGCAACAAGCGATACGGGCTGACGCGGCCGATGCCGAGCAGCACGCCGATCGGCAACCCGAGCAGCAGCGCGAGCGACGCGAGCAGCAGCGTGAGTGCCAATCCGCCGAGCGGGCCGTTGGGGTACTGGCCGATCAGAAAGTACAGCCAGTAGGTCTGGATCAGCTCGATCATGGTCGCGGCTTCGTCGTGCCACCGCTACGCAACGCGCGCTGGGTAACGCTGCTGGTACCACGCAGCCAAGCCGGTGATGACCAACGACACGGTCAGGTAGGCCGCGGTCGCGAACGCGAACGACTCGACGCTGCGGAAGGTCGCGCTCTCGACCTGGCCGGCCTGGTACATCAGCTCGGCGGCGCCGATCACGGTTGCGATGCTGGTGTTCTTCCACAGATTCAGCGTCTGCGAGATCAGCGGCGGCACGGTGATGCGCAGCGCCTGTGGCAGGATCACGCGGCGCATCGTCGCGAGAAAACCGAAGCCGAGCGCGCGGCTCGCCTCGAACTGCACCACGGGAATCGCGCGGATGCCGCTGCGAATGTCTTCGGCCATGAACGCAGCGGTGTAAAGCGTCAACGCGATGACCGCGCTCACGGCCTCGATGTTGCTCTTGTAGAGCCACATCTTCACCGACTCGGGCAGCAATTCGGGGGCACCGAAGTACCAGAACAGCATGTGCGCCAATAGCGGAATATTGCGGATCGATTCGACGAACGCGAAGCCGATCGCACGCAGCGCCGCCACGGGCGCGAGGCGCAGCAAGGCCACCACCAGCGCGAGCGGCAACGCGAGCATCAGCGTCACCGCGGCGAGCTGGAGCGAGAGGATCAGCCCGGCCACGAGCATGTCGTGGTATTGACCTCTGAGCAGCAAGGAGAAGTCGAAGAACGGCATGGCGTGAAATGCAAAAACCCCCGTCGCATTGTGTGCGGCGGGGCCCGGCAGCGCGCCGGCAGTGCACCGGCAGTGCATCGGCAGATGAGCGGGCGCTACCCGCCGATCTTGTCGGAGTCGATCTTGAACGGCCGCTTGTCGAACTTCGTCCGGGTCGACGGGCCGTACCACTTGATGAAGATCTTCTCGGCCTCGCCCGATTTCTCGAGCTCGCGCAGCGTCTCGTCGACCACCGACTTCACGCCGGCCTCACCCTTCTTGATGCCGAGTGCGATCGGCTCGATGCTCAGGTTGGTCGGCAGGATCGTGTAGTCCTTGGCGCGCAGGCCGAGCTTGGCCATGTCGTCGATCAGCGTCGACTCGTCGTTGACATAGCCCGCGCCCTTGCCCTGCTGCAGCGCGAGAAACGCCTGTTGCGTGGTCTCAAAAGTCACGACCTCGACATTTGGCACCGCCTTGCGGATGTTCGGCTCCTGCGTGCCGCCCTTGACCGTGAGCACGCGCTTGCCGGCGAGTGCCGGCAGATCGGTGATGCCGCTCGCCTTCTTGACCAGCACCTTCTGGCCGGTGACGAAGGTGGTCAGCGAAAAATCGACCTGCGCCTCGCGCTCTTTGTTGTGCGTGAGCGAGGCGGCGAGCAGGTCGACACGGCCTTGTTGCAGCTCGGGGATGCGCGCGGCCACCGCGATCTGTTTGAACACCGGCTTCACGCCGATTTTTTTCGCGACCGCCTTGCCGAGGTCGACGTCGTAGCCGATCAGCTCGCGCGTCTTCGGGTCGACGAAGCTGTTGGGCTCGTCGGTGCCGAGCACGCCGATGACGATCTCGCCTTTTTTCTTGATGTCGGCGAGCTGATCGGCATGCGCGGCGGTGGCGAACAAGGTGGCGGCGGCCACGGAGGCGGTGAGCAGCAGGGTGCGAAAGTTCATTCTTGTGTGTTCTCGAGAACCGATGCTCGTTCGAGCGTTATTAACAGGATAGGCGTTGCGGCGCGCTGCGAGAACCATCGAATGCACATGTCGATATTCGTCGCTACACAGCACGCTGCTCACCGCTCAGTGCAAACCCGGCGTTGACAGCGCCGTCGCTTGGGGCGAACGTCTTCAGGGCGATTCCATCCCAAGGAGACGATCCTCATGAGCGACATCAATCCAACGGCGGCTGCGCGGCATTGGCTGGCCAACTTCGATGCGGTGCTGCGCGCCGGTGATATCGATGGCGCGCTCGCGCTCTTCCATGCCGACAGCTACTGGCGCGACCTCGTGGCCTTCACCTGGAACATCCGAACGCAAGAAGGTACCGGTGCGATCCGCGAGATGCTGACGGCGCGGTTGGCCGACACCGCGCCTTCAAACTTCGCACTCGATGGCGAAGCCACCGAGGCCGACGGCATCACCGAAGCATGGTTCACGTTCGAGACGAAAGTGGCGCGCGGCCGCGGCCACTTGCGCCTCAAAGACGGCAAGGCCTGGACGCTGCTGACCACGATGGTCGAGTTGAAAGGATTCGAGGAGCGCACGGGCACGCGCCGCATCAAGGGCGCAGAGCATGGCGTGCAGGCCGGCCGCAAGAGCTGGCTCGAGCGCCGCGATGACGAGCAGGCACGGCTCGGGTACGAAGAGCAGCCTTATGTGGTGATCATCGGCGGCGGGCAGGGCGGCATCGTGCTCGCGGCGCGGCTGCGGCGCCTGGGCGTGCCGACCATCGTGGTCGAGAAGAACGAGAAGCCCGGCGACAGCTGGCGCAAGCGCTACAAGAGCCTGTGCCTGCACGACCCGGTTTGGTACGACCACCTGCCTTACCTGCCGTTCCCGGACGACTGGCCCGTCTTCGCGCCGAAAGACAAGATCGGTGACTGGCTCGAGATGTACGCCAAGGTGATGGAGCTCAACTACTGGGGCAGCACCGTTGCCAAGAAGGCCACCTTCGATGCCGACAAAGGCGAGTGGGAAGTGCTGGTCGACCGCTCTGGCAAAGAGGTCACGCTGCGGCCCACGCAACTCGTGTTCGCGCTCGGCGTGTCGGGCCTCGCCAACGTGCCGAAGTTGCCCGGCGCCGAGGCCTTCGAGGGCGAGCAGCACCACAGCAGCCAGCACCCGGGGCCCGCGGGCTACGAGGGCAAGAAGGTCGTCGTGCTGGGCAGCAACAACAGCGCGCACGACATCTGCGCCGCGATGGTGGAGCACGGTGTCGACGTGACCATGGTCCAGCGCACCAGCACCCACATCGCGCCGTCGCATTCGCTGATGGAGCTCGCGCTCGGTGGGCTGTACAGCGAGCAGGCCATCGCGAACGGCATCGACCACCACACCGCCGATCTGGTGTTCGCGAGCGTGCCGTATCAAATCATGCACACCTTCCACATCCCCATCTACGACGAGATGAAAAAGCGTGACGCCGACCTGTACGGCCGCCTCGAGAAAGCTGGCTTCATGCTCGACTTCGGCGACGACGGCTCGGGGTTGTTCATGAAGTACCTGCGCCGCGGCTCGGGTTACTACATCGACGTTGGGGCAAGCGAACTGGTCGCCAACGGCAGCATCAAGCTCAAGAGCAAGACGACCATCGAGCGCGTCAACCCGAACGGCGTGACGCTGACCGACGGCACGGTGCTCCCTGCCGACCTGATCGTCTACGCCACGGGCTATGGCTCGATGAACCAGTTCCTCGCCGACCTGGTGTCACCCGCGGTCGCCGACACGGTCGGCAAGGTCTGGGGTTTGGGCAGCGGCACGACGAAAGACCCCGGCCCGTGGGAAGGCGAGTTGCGCAACATGTGGAAGCCCACGCAGCAGCCCAACCTGTGGATCCACGGCGGCAATCTGCACCAAAGCCGGCACTACTCTCAGTTCCTGTCGCTGCAACTCAAGGCGCGCTATGAAGGGTTGCCGACGCCGGTGTACGGTCAGGCGCCGGTTCACCATTTGCGCTGAGTTGGCGAACATATCGGCGATCATTCGGGTCGTACGCGCAAAGGAAAATCACCACACCATGAACACACGCAGTATTTCGATGGGCTTCGGGCTGGTGACGGCCCTGTTCGCCACCGGCGCGTTCGCCGCGCTGTCGGTCGGCGATGCCGCACCTGATTTCACGGTGCAGGCTGCGCTCGGTGGCAAGCCGTTCAGTTTTTCGCTCGCCCAGTCGCTCAAAAAAGGGCCGGTGGTGCTGTACTTCTACCCGCAGGCATTCACCTCGGGTTGCACCGTCGAGGCCCACGACTTCGCCGAGGCGACGCCGAAATTCAACGCGCTCGGCGCAACCGTCGTCGGCATGTCGACGGACGACATCGCGACGCTGAAAAAATTCTCGGTCGAAGCCTGCCGCGACAAGTTTGCGGTCGCAGCCGACGCCGGCGGGCGCATCACGAAGCAGTACGACGCGTCGATCATGAAGGGCGTCGACATGGCCGATCGCATCTCCTACGTCATCAGCCCGCAAGGCAAGGTGCTCGCGGTCTGGTCGAGTGCCAGCCCCGACGAGCACGTGAAGCGGACCTTGGCCGCGGTGCAAAAGTGGAAGGGCGCGAAGGCGCCATGACGAAGGTGCGACCGCTGCGGCCACGTCGGCGATTGCTTTGGGGCCGCCGTCTCGAAGACGGCACCTAAAAAGCGCTACACCCGGCGCGCCACCGCCACGGCCGCCGCAGAGCCCGCGCCCACTGCGGCGCACCAGCTGCGCAGCAGCAGCCCGGGTGCGCCGCCGCCGAGTGCGTTGGCTTCATCGCGGTGCTCACATTCATCGGCCTGACAACGGGCCAGCAGTGCACGCAAGGGCGCCGCCAAGGCACGATCCGCGGCGGGTAGCGCGTCGATCCGGTCGAGTTGCTGCTGATAGTGGTGGTCGACGAAGGTCTCGACCGCAGCGATGGTCGCGTACACCGCGCGTCGGCCGACCAACGCCGGCAATGCGCCAATGAAAAATCCGGCCAGACGCCACGGCACCAGCAACCGACTGCGCTGCGGCCACGGCACCAGCGGCGTGACCAGGCGCAGGTGCTCCTGCTCCGTCGCGAGGTGTCGACGGGCAAAGGCGCGCGCGCCGGCATCGCGCGCCGTGGCCAGGACGCCGTAGTAGATCCACACGGCGCCGGTCTCACCGGCGTGGTCGCTGCGCAGCTCGTCGCGCAGCCCGGCAGGCACATGCAGGCTCGGTGGTTCGAAGGCGCCAGCCACACGCTGCATCGCCGGCCGCAACTGCAGAAAAGCCCGGTAACCCAGTTCCATCAAGCTTGTGAAGCCCGGCACCGCCGCCAGCCGCGCCAGCCAGCGCCAGCCGGGCAGGGTGGCCCACAGCGCGACGAAGCCGCGCGCGCCGTCGACCAAGCTGCCATCGGCGCGCAAGACATGAAACCGGGCCAGCAAGCGTGCACGGTCGGCACCTGCGGGCAGGCCGGCCGACGGGTTGCTAACGTCGACAAACGCCAAGGGCTGATTTGCAGCCAAGCCCCGATACAGCGCGATCTCACGCCGGCACAGCGGGCAGGCACCGTCGTAGAGCACGGTCAGCGCACCTGCAGGGCAGGGCTCTGCGACTGACAATTTCGACAACGCCGCCGCCGTCGGCGTCAAAGGTGTGGCGAGCGCAGTCGGCGGTGGCCCTTGTGGCGTGATCGCCGAGTCAGATGTTGCGAAGTGGCGATCGGTTGAGGCATGCATGCGCAGGATGTTGCCAGCGCGGAAGGATCTGCGTGCCGATCAGGTCATGCCGCGCTGACGACCGGCGCCTGGGCCTGCACCGCTTCGGCGCCGAGCATGTCGCGGAACAGCGGCTGGCGCACAGAGAGATCGGCCACCGTGCCGCTGTCGACCACGCGGCCGTGCGCCATCAGCACCACGCGGTCGAAGCGCTCGAGCAGGCCCATCCGGTGGACCGACGCGACGACGCAGGCGTGCGGAAATGCGGCGCGCAACCGCTCGTGCACCGCCGCTTCGGTCACCGGGTCGAGCGCGCTCGTCGGCTCGTCCAGCAGCAGCATTGAACTGCCGGTTGCCGCGAGCACGCCGCGCGCCAGCGCGACCCGCTGGCGCTGGCCGCCCGACAGGTTCGAGCCGCCTTGCGCGACCAGCGTATCGAGCCCGCAGGGAAGATCGGCGATCACGCCGTCCAGCGCGCCGACCCGCACGGCGGCCGCGATGGCGCTCTCGCCATGGCCGTGGTCGAAGGCGATGTTTTCGCGCAAGGTGGCTGCGAACATCTGCGCGTCTTGAGGGATCAGCGTCGCGTGCCGCCGCAGTTCCAGCGCGCCGAGCGCGGCCACGCCGTCGATCTCGATGCGCCCATGCGAGGGCGGGCACAACCCGGCCAGAAGACGCAGCAACGTGCTCTTGCCGCAGCCACTGGCGCCGACGAGCGCCACGCTCTCGCCGGCATTCAGCCGCAGCGACACATGGCGCAGCCCGGCGGGCCGTTCGTCGTCGGCACGTTTGCCCGCGGGGCCGGGGTGGTGGTATGACACATGGCACAGGTCGAGGTGCTGCCACGCCGGCGCGTGCGTCGCGACGGGCGCGTCGCCGGCGGGCAGTTGCTCTCGCGGCGCACTCTTGATCGGCGCGGCGCTGGCGAAGTCGATGCGAAAGCGCGCGAAGTTCTGCAGGTTCGAGGCCAGCGAACCGATCACGCCGCCAGCCTGTTGCGCGTACTGGTAGACCATGAACACGCCGCCGAGCATCAGTGCGCCGCTGCCCGCCACCTGCCAGGCGTACAGGCCCACCAGCCCCCAGCTCAGCAGCACGCCGAGCAGGTCGACGGCACACCACTTCCACTCGGCCAGCGTGATGCTGCGCCGCATCGGCTCGACCACCGCTTGCAGCCGGTGCGCGAGCAACCGGCGCGTGGTGTCGTGCAGTCGCAGCGCCAACACCGTCGTGATGTTGCCGAGGCAGTCGAGCAGCGCCGCGGCATGGGCGCGCTCGGCACCGTTCTCGGCGCGGGCGAGGCGCATCATCGCCCGATCGAACGCGACGATCGTCGCCGCCACGAGGCCAAAGCCGATGACCGCGGCGCCGCCCGTCAACTTCGACAACCACCACAGCGCCAGCACCGGGCCGGCCAGGTTGACGGCGTTTTGCAGGTAGATGAACTGGCTCTGCGTGAAATTGGCCAACGCGTGCGTGGCCTGCGACATGCGGTGTGCCAGCTCGGCCGGGTGATGCGCGGCATGCCATGCCAGCGGTGCCTGCACGGCGCGTGCATAGAGGCGGTCACCGAGCGATTGCCGAACCCGCAGCGACACTCGGCGTTCGATGACCCGGCCCGGCCCGTGCAGCGCCCAGCACACCACGTACACACCGACGATGCCGCCCACCCAAGGCATGCATGCCGCGGCGGCGCCGGGTCGGCCGCCCTGCAAGGTGTTGATGGCCTGCGCCGTGAACCACGGCACGAGCAACTTCACGAGCTGCGAGGCGATCAACATGGCCGACGACAGCACGAGCCACCCACGCGCCCCCGCGGCATGGCGCCACATCTCGCGGTACAGCGTGGCAACGCTGACACTCGAAGACGCCGGGCACGCAGCGCCTGCCGTGGAAAGTGCAGGGGGGTTCGTCATCAATCGACAAGGCTCGGGCAAACGCGCGGGACCGCACGTGTTCCGATTGGAGTGCCGTGGCCGATCGGCGAACGCTCGAAAACCACCCCTGTCGACGGTCTTCTCTGCACCGTTGTTCGACGTTGCTGCCGATCCGGCGCAACGAGACGAGGAAGGCCCCGTGTTGCGAGGCCTTGGAAAAAACTGGTGGAGAGGATGAGGATCGAACTCACGACCTCCGCATTGCGAACGCGGCGCTCTCCCAGCTGAGCTACCCCCCCACATCAACCATGAGTTTAGCAAACTTGACGCAGCGTCGAACCGTGAACCGCGTCGACTTTCAGCGCCCGGCCATGCCGAACGCGCGGCTCCACGAGAGCTCGAACACCGGCGAGGTCGCGCCGCGGCGCAGCACCTTCGTTGCGCCGACGCCCGCGCGCCATTCGCCATCGGTGCCGTCGGGCGCAGGGCGCCAGCCGGCCCAGAGCAGCCCTTGGCCGATTGCGCCGCCAGCGGTCACGGCGCCGCCGCCGCCCGCGGCGCCCACAAGCGCCTCGGCGCCTACACGCCACGGCACGGCGGAACCCGTGGCCAACCCCACGCCGACCAGGCCGACCGAGTACGCGCCGGCGCCTCCTGCAAATTCGCTGTGCGCTTGCCCGGTGAAATAAAAGTTGTCGCCGACATAGCGATTGAGCTTCAGGCCGATCGTGTCGAGCAATTCACGCGTGCCGTTGCGGCGCTCGATGCGCGCATGGTGCTGCACGGCACCGACCCATTCGGTGCGCACCAAACGGCGTGGCGAATCGGCGCGCCCGTCGACACCGGGTTCGAGATCGATGCCGAGCCACACACGCACTTCACGCGCCCGCAGCCCGCCGTTGACGCTGCGCAGCCCGCCGTATTCGCCGCCCAGCGTCCAGCCGGGCGCAATGCGCCATTCGGTCGTGCCGGCGGCCTTGCCGATCAGCCCGCCGCCAGCGGGTAGCCCGCCGCCTCCACCGAGCCCGGCGCCGGCGCGCAACCCGACCCGCCACGACGGCACGATCGACGGCAGCGGAGCGATGCTGTAGGCGGTCGTGCCGAGAATTTCCATGTACCCCGCCGAGCTGCCTTGAGCCGCGGCGGCGGCTTCGAGCCCCCAGGTGACGCCGTCGACGCCGGTACGGCGCTCGGCGCGCGCGCCGACCAGGCCGAGGCGGCGGTCGTCGGCGCCACTGAGCCGGTAGCGCGAAACGGTGGCTTCCATCCGATCGAAGCCGAGCCCGGTGGCGGTGTTCAGCTGCGGCGCGAGGTCGCCGCTCGCGCCCTTAAAGTGAATAAACTCGTTGCGCCACGCCAGGCCCAGCCCGAGCTGATTGCTGCCGATCTGGCCACTGGGAAAGCGCACCGACGACCACGACAACCCGAGCTGCAGTGACGGCCCCATGTCTTTGAGCAGCGTGAGTGCCGGCCGCAGCATCAGCCCGCCACCGACCGGTGCACCGTTGCCGCCGCCACCGCCCACGTACAGCCCGGTCGCCAGCGAGAGGCCGCGCGCCAGGCCCCAGCGCCGCTGCAGCTCTACGCCGCCGACGAAGAAGCCACCGCGCTGGCCGCGCGCGGCGCCGTAGACGGCCGGGCCGAGGCCCCAGTCGCCGCCGATGTCGAACAGCAGCGAGCCGCCGATCAACCCGACCCGTTCACCTTGCGGCAGGCGGATGCGCTCGTAGCTCAGCATGCCGGAGGTCGGCAGCGATTCGGCGGTGGCGCTGCCCACGGGCTGCGGTTCCGTCTGAGCCTGTGCATGGACGGCGCGGCTGCCGAGCAAGCCGGTGGGGATCACCAAGGTCAGCAGCAAATGGAGGTACTTCAAGGTCGGGCGGGTGGATGACGGCGTGCGATTTGAACATGCAGGCGGCATGCGTTCCGAGACATGCAAAGGGCGCACACTGGACCTATGCGGTAGTTAGTCAAAATCAATAAAAAACAAATAATTGATAGCCTATTATCGCGTTTGTCGGCGCGTCTTTCCGATCGCTTATTTTTCGCATTCACCCACTCACAAGGAACCCGCCATGTCCCTGATCAACACCACCGTCCAGCCCTTCAAGGTCCAGGCGTTTAAGACCGGCAAGTTCATCGAAGTCACCGAGCAAAGCCTCAAGGGCAAGTGGTCGGTGTTCATCTTCATGCCGCCTGCATGTTCAAATCGCACGCCGTCATCCACCCGCCCGACCTTGAAGTACCTCCATTTGCTGCTGACCTTGGT
>JANLUW010000509.1:0-6113 GCA_031363645.1 Rhizobacter sp.
CGCGTCGATCGCGCAAGGCGCGGCGTCTGCACCGGAGGCTGCGGCGCCGATGGCATCGGCACCGGCCGATCCCGCTGCGGCGCCGGCAGCGGCTTCCGCCGTTGATGCGGCTTCGGCGGCCCCGGCGGCTTCAGCGGCCTCCGCGCCGGCCGCTGCCGCCTCGACGCCGGTCGCGAACAAGGGCGACGTCTCCTGGATGATCGTCGCCACGCTGCTCGTCATCCTGATGACGGTGCCGGGCCTGGCACTGTTCTACGGCGGCCTGGTGCGCAGCAAGAACATGCTGTCGGTGCTGATGCAGGTGATGGTCACCTTCTCGATGATCGTCGTGCTGTGGTGCCTCTACGGCTACAGCCTGGCGTTCACCGAAGGCAACGCGTTCATCGGCGGCTTCGACCGCGTGTTCATGAAGGGGCTGTTCGATGCGTCGACCGGCACCTTCGCGATGGCAGCGACCTTCAGCAAGGGCGTCTACATCCCGGAACTGCTGTTCATGGCGTTCCAGGCGACCTTCGCCGGCATCACCTGCTGCCTGATCGTCGGTGCCTTCGCCGAGCGCGCGAAGTTCTCGGCGGTGCTGGCCTTCATGGCGCTGTGGTTCACCTTCAGCTATGCGCCGATCGCGCACATGGTGTGGTTCTGGATGGGCCCGGACGCCTACAGCGGCAAGGAAGTCGTCGACGCGATGAACGCGAAAGCCGGCTACCTCTGGCAGATGGGCGCACTCGACTTCGCGGGCGGCACGGTCGTGCACATCAACGCGGCAGTCGCCGGGCTGGTGGGCGCCTACATGATCGGCAAGCGCGTCGGCTACGGCAAGGAGGCGTTCACGCCGCACTCGCTGACGCTGACGATGGTCGGTGCCGCGCTGCTGTGGGTCGGCTGGTTCGGCTTCAACGCCGGCTCGGCGCTCGAAGCCGGCAACAGCGCCGTGCTCGCCTTCATGAACACCTTCACCGCCACCGCGGGCGCGCTGCTCGCCTGGTGCATCGGCGAATCGCTGATGAAGGGCAAGGCCTCGATGCTCGGTGCCGCTTCGGGTGCGGTCGCGGGCCTGGTCGCGATCACACCGGCGGCCGGCAATGTCGGCTTGCTCGCGGCGATCGTCATTGGCTTCATCGCCGGCCTGGCCTGCCTGTGGGGCGTGACCGGCCTGAAGAAGCTGCTCGGCGCCGACGACTCGCTCGACGTGTTCGGCGTTCACGGCGTCGGCGGCATCGTCGGCGCGCTGCTGACCGGCGTGTTCAACACCCAGTCGCTCGGCGGCCCGGGCCTGGTCGGTGACTGGGTCACGGCCGGCGTCGTCTCCAACGGCATCGGCGCGCAGGTGTGGATTCAGTTGAAGGCGGTGCTGATCACCGTCGTCTGGTCGGGCGTGGTCTCGTTCGTCGCCTACTTCATCGTCGACAAGGTCATCGGCCTGCGTGTCAACGAAGAAGACGAGCGTGAAGGCCTCGACATCAGCTCGCACGGCGAGACGGCCTACCACAATTAGCGCTCCGCCGGAGACGATGGCGGGGTTGCCGGTGGCAACCCCTTCAAGAGGACCGGGGCCGCGCTTGCGGCCCTTTTCTTTGTGAGCGGCCCAACTTGCGCATGTTCGGGGAAACCCCAAATGCCTAGAATCCGTCGACCGCGCATCCCCGCGGCAAGACCTGCCGGGCTCTTTTCATGGTTCCCCACCTCATCACCGCGCTCACTGGCCCGATCAACGAACTGGAGCAGCGCATTCTCGAATCGCTGCCGGCGATCGAGCGCTGGTTCCGGCTCGAGTGGATGGAACACACGCCGCCGTTCTACACCTCGGTCGATGTGCGCAATGCCGGCTTCAAGCTCGCGCCGGTCGACACCAACCTGTTCCCCGCCGGATTCAACAATTTGACGGTCGAGATGCTGCCGCTGGCCGTGCAGGCGGCGATGGCGGCGATCGAGAAGATTTGCCCCGAGGCCAAGAACCTGCTGCTGATCCCCGAGAAGCAAACGCGCAACACGTTCTATCTCGCCAACGTGCAGCGGCTGATGCAGATCTTCCAAACCGCGGGCCTGAACGTGCGGCTGGGCACGCTCGACGATGCGATCAAGCAGCCCACCGAGATCGCACTGCCCGATGGCAGCGCGCTGACGTTGGAGCCGCTGCTGCGCACCCGCGGCCGCCTCGGCCTGAAGAATTTCGACCCGTGCACGATCTTGCTGAACAACGACCTGTCTGCCGGCATCCCGAAAGTGTTGCAAAACCTGCACGAGCAGTACCTGCTGCCGCCACTGCATGCGGGTTGGGCGGTGCGGCGCAAATCGAACCACTTTCACGCTTACGAAGAAGTCGCGAAGAAGTTCGCCAAGCTGCTCGGCATGGACCCGTGGCTGATTAACCCGATGTTCGCGAAGTGCGGGGAGGTCGACTTCGAAGACGGCAATGGCGAAGAAGCGCTGATGACCCAAGCCGACGCGCTGCTCGGCAAGGTGCGTCGCAAGTACAAGGAATACGGCATCCAGGAGAAGCCGTTCATCATCGTCAAGGACGACGCCGGCATCCACGGCTTCGGGCTCATGACCGTGCGTGATCCGAAAGACCTGCAAGACATTAGCCGCCGCACGCGCAACAAGGCGCGCGGTGCAGACGGGGGCCCCGTGGTGTACGACGTCATCCTGCAAGAAGGCGTGCCGACCTACGAACGCGTCAACGATGCCGTCGCCGAGCCGGTGGTCTACATGATCGACCGCTACGTGGTCGGCGGCTTCTACCGCGTCAATGCAGAGCGTGCCTTCGACGAGAACCTGAACGCGCCGGGAGCGCACTTCGCGCCGCTCGCATTCGCCGAACACAACCAGTTGCCCAAGCCCGGCGCCAAGCCCGGTGCGAGCGCGCCGAACCGCTTCTACATGTACGGCGTGATCGCGCGGCTGGCGATGGTGGCGGCGAGCTACGAGCTCGAGGCGACCGACCCGGACGCCGAGGTCTACGAATGAGGGCGATGCATTGACGCCGCGGAATTCGCTGTGAGCGGCAGCAAGAACGGCAAGTCGAGCCTGGCCGCCCTGACGCTCGGCGCCCTCGGCGTGGTCTACGGCGACATCGGCACCAGCCCGCTGTATGCGCTGCGCGAAGTGTTCGCGAGCAAGCACGCGACGCTGTCGCAGCCCGACATCCTCGGCGTGCTTTCGCTCGTGTTCTGGACGCTGACGATCATCGTGACGCTCAAATACGTGACGCTGGTCCTGCGCGCCAATAACAACGGTGAGGGCGGCACGATGGCGCTGATGGCGCTGTCGTTGCATGCCATCAAAGACCGCCCGCGCATGCGCTCGGCACTGATCGTGATGGGCATCCTCGGCGCGGCGTTGTTCTATGGCGACGGCGTGATCACGCCGGCGATCTCGGTGCTCTCGGCTGTCGAGGGCATGGAGGTCGTGACGCCGACTTTCAAACCGTACGTCGTGCCGATCACACTCGCGGTGATCACTGCGCTCTATGCCGTGCAGCGCTTCGGCACCGGTGCGATGGGGCGCTGGTTCGGGCCGTTCACGATCCTGTGGTTCTTGGTGATCGGCTTCTGGGGCGTGGTCTGGATCATCCGCGCACCGCAGGTGCTCGGCGCGTTGAACCCGTGGCATGCGATCGCTTTCGGCATCGAGCACGGGCATGTCACCTTGCTCGTGCTCGGTGCGGTGTTTTTGGCGGTCACCGGTGCCGAGGCGCTGTATGCCGACATGGGCCACTTCGGCAGCCAGCCGATTCGCATCGCCTGGTTCGTGCTCGTGTTCCCGGCACTGGTGCTGAACTACTTCGGGCAAGGCGCGTTGATGCTGGTGGAGCCGGCCAAGGCCGACAACCCGTTCTTCAACATGGTGCCGCAGTGGTTCCTGATCCCGATGGTGGTGATGGCGACGCTCGCCACGGTAATCGCCTCGCAGGCGACCATCTCCGGCACGTTCTCGGTCACCAAGCAGGCGATCCAGCTCGGCTACCTGCCGCGCCTGCGGGTGCTGCACACCTCCGTGCGCGACACCGGGCAGATCTACATCCCCGGCGTGAACTGGCTGCAATACGCCGCGATCGTGGCCGCGGTGCTGCATTTCGGCTCGTCGAGCGCGCTCGCCACGGCCTACGGCATCGCGGTGACCGCGACCATGGTGCTCACGACCATCATGACCTTCTTCGTGATCCGCTACCGCTGGAACTACCCGTTGTGGATGTGCCTGGCCGCGACCGGCTTCTTCCTCGCGATCGAGCTGGTGTTTTTCTCGTCAAACATTCTCAAGGTGCTGTCGGGCGGCTGGTTCACGCTGCTGATCGCGGCCTTTGTGTTCACCGTGATGATGACTTGGGCGCGCGGCCGCGAGTTGCTGGGTGCGAGCTTGCGCGCCGATGCGATCGAGCTCAAGCCGTTCCTCAAAAGCGTGTTGGCCGACCCACCGATGCGCGCACCCGGCACCGCGGTTTTCATGAACGGCGAGGCCGATCTGACGCCGACCGCGCTGTTGCACAACCTCAAGCACAACAACGTGCTGCACGACACCAACCTGTTCGTCACCGTCAAAACGCTCGACGTGCCGTGGGTGCCGTTCGCCGAGCGCGCGCGTGCCGTGCCGTTGTGCAAGGGCTGCTGGGCCGTGACGCTGAACTTCGGGTTCAAGAACGATGTCGACGTGCCGGCGGCGCTCGAGTTGCTGGAGGGTCGTGGCATCGAAATCGAGCCGATGACAACCTCATATTTCCTGTCGCGCGCGACCGTCGGGCCCACGCTGGGCGGCGGCATGGCGCCGTGGCGCGAGAAGCTGTTCGCGAACATGCACCGCAACGCGGCCTCCGCCGCCGACTTCCTGAACCTGCCCCCGAACCGGGTGGTCGAACTCGGCACCAAGGTGCAGATATAGACGACCCCTAGGCGCCTTCGGCGCCGTCCCCCGGGGGGAGCTCGAGCCACTTGAGGCGGCCCGGCGATGGCCTGAGACCCGGTTGGCGGGCGCACGATCTGCCGAGAAAAATTTCCGGCAGTCGGTTTGAGCGCCTCTTCTTCGTCCTCCCGGTCCGGTCCGGTCTGGCCGGGCTCACCCTCGCTGCCGTCGGCGTCGTCTACGGCGACATCGGAACCAGCCCGCTGTATGCGCTGAAAGAGGTCTTCGCGCACGGCCACGTGCAGCTGCCCGCCGAGAACATCTACGGTGTTTTGTCGCTGGTGTTCTGGACGCTGACCGTCATCGTCTCGGTCAAGTACGTGGTGCTGATCCTGCGCGCCGACAACAACGGCGAGGGCGGCCTGATCGCAATGCTGGCACTCGCCTCGCAGGCCGTCAAAGGCAAGCCCGCGCTGCGCCGCCGCCTGCTGCTGCTGCTGCTGGGCATCTTCGGCACCGCGATCTTCTTCGGCGACGGCGTGATCACACCGGCGATCTCGGTGCTCTCGGCGGTCGAGGGCTTGGAGGTCGCGGCGCCCGCGTTGCGCAGCTATGTCATCCCGATCACGCTGGTCGTGCTGACGGGGTTGTTCATGGTGCAACGCCACGGCACGGCGAGCGTCGGCAAGATGTTCGGGCCGGTGATGGTGCTGTGGTTCGCCGTGCTCGCGGTGCTCGGCCTCGTGCACATCGTCGAAAACCCTGCGATTCTTTAGGCGCTGAGCCCGCACTACGCGCTCGTGTTCCTGCTCGGCACCCCGGCGGTCGCGTTCATCGCGCTCGGCTCGGTCGTGTTGTGCGTGACCGGTGCCGAAGCGCTCTATGCCGACATGGGCCACTTCGGCAAGCGGCCGATCCGCCTCGCGTGGTTCAGCCTCGCGATGCCGGCGCTGGTGCTCAGCTACTTCGGCCAGGGTGCGATGCTGCTCGAGCACCCGAGCCGGGTGAAGAACCCGTTCTTCGAGATGGCGCCCGAGTGGGCGCTCTACCCGCTGATCACACTCGCCACCTGCGCCACGGCAATCGCCTCGCAGGCGCTGATCACCGCGGCGTTTTCAGTCACCAAGCAGGCGATCCAGCTCGGCTACCTGCCGCGGCTGCGCATCGACCATACCTCCGAGCGGGAGACCGGACAGGTGTATGTGCCGTTCGTCAATTGGGGGCTCTATGTCTGCATCTTCGGAGCGGTGATCGCCTTCGGGTCGAGCAGCCGGCTC
>JANLUW010000519.1:0-13997 GCA_031363645.1 Rhizobacter sp.
CTTCGGTGATCTTGCCGCTGCCGCCTTCGATCGTGGCGTACGTGACGAGCGGGCCGGGGTGCGTGGCAGCGATCGCCACGCCCTTGGCGCAGTCGAGCGACGAGCCGCCGCCGACCGCGATCAGGCCGTCGCATTGGTGCGCGTTGAACATCGCCGCGGCTTCGCGCACCGCGGCCTCGGTCGGGTTCGACGGCGTGCGGTCGTAGACGACGAAGCCGCTCGCGCCTTGCAAGGCTGCCGGCAGCGCGTCGAGCACCTTTTGCAGCACACCGGCGGCGCGCACGCCGGCGTCGGTGACGATCAACGGCTTTTTGATACCGATGCGCTCGCACTCGGCACCGAGCAGCGAGCGGGCGCCAAATTCGAGGTGGACCTGCGTGAGGTAGTAGATCAACGACATCGGCTCAACTCCTGTCAGTCTTTTTTCGCCAGTGGAGGCAGGTTGCCCAACTGGCCGTCGAACACCTCGGCGCCTACATCGATCTGCAAGGTCACGCCGACCGGCCGCCGCAACTGGATCGGCGCGAAGAACAGTCTGGCCACCGCGAGCAGCGCCTCGCCGATGCGCTGCTGCGTGGCCGCGCTGCGGCCCCGGCCCATGCGCAGGTTCAGGCAGGCGAACGCGTCGTCGTGTTGGCCATCGGCGATCGCGTAGCGCGGCGCGGGGTAGGCGAACACGCGCGTGTTGCCGGGCAGGAAGACAGCCTCGCCGGCCTCACCGGCCTGCGCGAGCATCGCATCGGCGAGGCTGCGGCACAGCGCGTTCATGTCGGCTTGCGCGTCGAGGTTGCCGCTGTAGAGGATGACAAGATGCGGCATGGGGTTTCCAGTGAAGCGATGGCTGCCACGGTAGCACCCGGTGCCGGCGGGCTGCGAAAAACGGCTTTGCGAACGCCCGCCCGTTGCCTGTTACCCCGCAGCGCGGAATTGCGACTTGGGGATGACGTTGCGCGAACGAACTGCGTATCCTCATTGCAATCACGGAAGCGCACGCCGCGGCCCGTTTATTTTTTGCCACCCCGAAACGAGACCATTTCACCGTATGCGCTACCGGATTGCACTTTGCGGCTTCAGCGAGTTCGAATACCGGGCGATTCACTTTTCGTTTCAGCACCCGACCGGTTTCCATGATTCCGAGTATGACGTCGTCGATTCGCTGCTAGACGCCGATTTCGCCGTGGTCGACGCCGACTCGACGCCCGCCGTCAGAGGCGTCATGCAGTCGGGCCGAATGGCGCAGTCGGTGTTTGTCGGCACCGCGGCACCCTACGGCGCCGCCTGGCACCTGCGGCGGCCGATCGACCCCACCCGCATCCTGCGCACGCTCGACGCGCTGACCGCCTACAAAAACCAGGGCGCGGCCACGACCCAGCCCGGCGCCCTGCACGACCTGCCGACCTTGCACGACATCGTCGCACTGCCGCAGGCGGCCATCGAGGCCGCCGCCGTGGTGCCGCCGGCAGCCAGCTCGCAACCGCCGCCGAGTGCCGCGAAAGCCGCCGCGCGCGCCAAGGCGCGTCGTGCCCGGCTCGCCAGCGACCGCTCCGACCCGGCTGCCGTCGAGCCCCTGCGCGATGCGCTCGTGCTCGACGCCGATGCGGTCGCCAACACCTTGCTGTGCGCGCTGCTCGAGCGCTTCGGATTCCAGGCGCACTCGGTGGCCACGATCTCGCAGGCCGAAGGCCAACTCGCCCAACGACCTTTCGCCGCCGTTTTCCTCGATGTGGCACTCGATGACGCCGGCTTCGCGCTGCTGCAGCAGATTCGCGCACTGCCGGCGCCGTGGCCGCATGCCGGGCCAGCGGTGTTGATGATCTCGTCACACGTCGACCCCGCCAGCCGCGTACGCGCGGAGCTCGCCGGTCTCGGCACCTTGCTGACCAAGCCGCTCGGGCGTGGTGACGTGGCGCGCGCTCTCGAAAGCGCTGGCGTGGTGTTGCCGGCCGACGCACGCCGGGCCTGACCGATGTGCAGCCCGGCCCGCCGCCGATAGCGCAACAGCGGCCCGTCCTACAGTGCGCAGCGGAATGCGCGCGCACTCTACAGGCACTGGCAGCCCCGCGCTGCGCTCTTCGGGCCGCACCCATGCGAAGCCATTGCCACATCTACATCGCACGGCGTGTTGCCGCGGGCGCGCTGGCGTTCTCGACGGCCGGCGCCTTCGCCCAAGCCAGCACGCCGCCGGAGCCGCCGGTATCGGCCGCGTCTGCAATTCGGCCTACAGCGCCGAACGGGCCACGATTGCGCTCGGCAGCCGAAACCGGCAACCGCGCCGCTGCACCCGGTGACCTGCACCCCGAGCGGCCGGTTTCGCCGCAAATCAGCGTTCCATTCGGCAAGAAACCACTGCCGCCGACGAAGCGCGAAGAAGGCGTGATCGAGCGCGGAAAAGCTGGCTCGCGCGGCGGTGTCGACGACGCCGCCGCCCGCTGCGAGGCGCAGATCGACGACCAGGTGCGCGCCACCTGCCGTGCCGCGCTCGCGCGCGAAAGGTTGACGCGTCCATAGGCTAGCAAACGCGCGCCCGCATCGATGTCCGCGGCACGGTCGTGCAAGACATTCGAACCCAAGCGTCACCGGCGGCGCTGAAGCGAAATCAGTCACCGGCTGCAAATCGATAAGCGGCCGAATGATCGACTTCGACGCCTACTTTCGCCGCATCTCCTACACCGGCCCACGCACGCCGACGCTCGATGCGCTGAGCGCCATCTGCGCTCGGCACACGTCGGCCATACCGTTCGAAAACATCGACGCGCTGCTCGGCCGTGCACCCTCGCTCGCCCCGGCCGCGCTGCAAGCCAAGCTCATCGATCAGCGGCGCGGCGGCTACTGCTACGAGCAGAACGCGCTGCTTCGGCTCGTGCTGCTCCAGCTCGGCATGCAGGTCACGTCGCTCGCCGGTTGGGTCGTGTGGATGGCAGCACCCGATGCGCCGCCGCGCGCGCGCAGCCACATGCTGCTGAAAGTGACACTGCCGGCGACACCTGGCGACGCCTTCCTCGTCGATGTCGGCTTCGGCGGGCACATTTTGGGCAGGCCACTGCGCTTCGTGACGGGCTTGGTGCAGCACACGCCCGGTGGCACCGAGCGCATCACGGTCGACATCGATGTCGACGGTGGCGTGCACGGTGACGTCTTCAGCCTCGAAGCCGAGTTGCCGTCGGGCTGGACGCCGGTGTATCGCTTCACGCCCGAGGCCTGGCGCCCGGTCGACTACGAGCCTCTGAACTGGTTCACCGCGACCCACCCGGGCTCGATGCTTCACCACAACCTGCGACTCGAGCGCCTGACGCCGCAGCTGCGCGCCGGCCTGCTCAACGACAAACTGACGCTGCGGCCCGTGAACGGCCCGCCGCGCACCCACCGCATCGAGACAGCGACCGAACTCGCGCAGGTACTCGACGAAGTGTTCGGCGTGGCGCCACCGGTCTCGGCCGCCGACCTTTTCGAGCGCATCCCGAAGGGCCTCGCCGCCGCTTACTTGCCGACAACCATGTAGCGGAGCTGGAAGGTCACGATTCAACACAACGTCTGTGGAACCCCTCTTGCGCGGGGTTGCACGGCGCGGTGACACTCACTTCCAACGACTTGCATCACGCACCAAGACCCCGAATGAATTCCAGCCCCTCCGCCAAGCCGTTCTACAAGTCGCTCTACCTGCAGGTCATCACGGCCATCGTCGTCGGCGTGCTGCTCGGGCACTTCTACCCGAGCACCGGCGAGGCCATGAAACCGCTCGGTGACGGCTTCATCAAGCTGATCAAGATGATCATCGCGCCGATCATTTTCTGCACGGTGGTCGTCGGCATCGCCGGCATGGAAGACATGAAAAAGGTCGGCAAGACCGGCGGCTTGGCGCTGCTGTATTTCGAGATCGTCAGCAGCATCGCGCTGGTCGTCGGGCTGGTGGTGATCAACATCGTCAAGCCCGGTGTCGGCATGAACATCGACGTGGCCTCACTCGACACCAAAGGCATTGCGGCCTACACCAAGCCGGGCCAGATGGCCTCGACCACTGACTTCCTGCTCAACGTGATCCCGAGCACGGTGGTCGATGCGTTCGCGAAGGGCGAGATCCTGCAGGTGCTGCTGGTGGCCGTGATGTTCGGCTTTGCGCTGCACAAGTTCGGCGGGCGCGGGACGCTGGTGTTCGACTTCATCGAGAAGTTTTCGCACGTGCTTTTCGTCATCGTCGGCTACATCATGAAGGTCGCACCGATCGGTGCCTTCGGCGCGATGGCGTTCACGATCGGCAAATACGGCGTGGCCTCGCTGCTTTCGCTCGGCGCGTTGATGGCCACGTTCTACGCCACCTGCCTGATCTTCATCTTCGTCGTGCTCGGGTCGATCGCGCGGTTCAACGGTTTCTCGGTCTGGAAGTTCATCAAGTACATCAAGGAAGAGCTGTTGATCGTGCTCGGCACCTCGTCGAGCGAATCGGTGCTGCCGCGCATGATGGCCAAGATGGAGAACTTGGGCGCGAAGAAATCGGTCGTCGGTTTGGTGATTCCGACCGGCTATTCGTTCAACCTCGACGGCACCTCGATCTACCTGACGATGGCCGCCGTGTTCATCGCGCAGGCCACCAACACGCCGATGACGGTCACGCAGCAGATCACGCTGCTGCTGGTGCTGCTGTTGACTTCGAAGGGCGCGGCCGGCGTGACCGGCAGCGGCTTCATCGTGCTGGCGGCCACACTCTCGGCCGTCGGCCACGTGCCGGTCGCAGGTCTGGCGCTGATCCTCGGCATTGACCGATTCATGTCGGAGGCGCGCGCGTTGACCAACCTGATCGGCAACGGCGTGGCCACGATCGTCGTCGCGAAGTGGACCGGCGAACTCGACGAGGCCCGCATGCAACGCGAGTTGACGAATGCGAGTGGCACCGAATCCGACGACCCCGAAGCAGAACTCGACCAGAGCGAGGCGCACATGCCGGTTGACCGGACTCGCGGCTGAGCGTCACTGAACAAGCATTCATCACCCCAAGGAGAGACAAAATGGCGGCTCGACAACACGTGGTACTGGTCACTGGCGGCATGGGCGGTCTGGGCGAAACGATCTCGACCAAGATGGTCGATGCCGGTTACAAGGTCGTCGTGACCTACTCGCCCAGCAACACCAAATCGGCCGAGTGGATCGCCGAAATGAAGAAGAACGGCTACGACATCACGGCCGTTGCCTGCGACGTGGCCGATTTCGACTCGTGCACGCGCGCCGTGGCCGAGGTGCAGGCCAAGGTCGGCGCGGTCGATATCCTGGTGAACAACGCCGGCATCACGCGCGACACCACCTTCAAGAAGATGGACAAAGTCAACTGGGACGCCGTGATGCGCACCAACCTCGACAGCCTGTTCAACATGACCAAGCAAGTGGCCGACGGCATGGTCGAACGCGGCTGGGGCCGCGTCATCAACATCAGTTCGGTCAACGGCAGCAAGGGCGCCTTCGGCCAGACCAACTACTCGGCCGCCAAGGCCGGCGTGCACGGATTCACCAAAGCGCTCGCGCTCGAAGTCGCGAAGAAAAATGTCACCGTCAACACGATCTCGCCGGGCTACATCGGCACGAAGATGGTGACGGCCATTCCCGAAGAAGTGCTGAACACGAAGATCCTGCCGCAGATCCCGGTGGGGCGGCTGGGCAAGCCAGAAGAGGTGGCTGGGCTGGTGATCTACCTCGCATCCGAAGAAGCCGCTTTCGTCACCGGTGCGAACATCGCGATCAACGGCGGCCAGCACATGCAGTGAGCGCCCATCGGCGTTTTCCATCAACCACGTTCGAGGAGCTCAAATGATCAAAGCAGGGATCGACCAAGACGCGATCGTCAAGATGTTTTCCGAAGCCACCACCAAGCAAGGCGACGCGCTGCGCAAAGGCGTGAGCGACGCGACGCTGAAGGCGCTGCAGGGCCGCGAGCTGACGATGGCCAACATCAAGAAGGTGCTCTCGACCGTGACCACCGCAGCCACCACCGGCGCAGCGAAAAACGTGGCCAGCCCGATCGACGTGGAAGCGATGCTGACCAAGGCCTTTGCCGGCATGGATGCGGCGCTGTTGCAAGCCGTCGAAGCAAACCGCAAGGCCCTGCAGCAGTTCGTCGACCAGGGCGCCGGCCTGCAAGAAAAGCAGTTGAAAGGTGCGCTCGCCAACATCGAGAAGATGGAAGACACTTTTTTCGCGACCGTCACGCAGGCGACCAAAGGCGTCAGCGGCCCGATGCAGGGCCCGTGGGAACACGTGCTCAGCGCGATGAAGATGAAGGGCACCGACACCGGCGCGCAAGCCACACAAACCGTCGAGCAGCTGATGGCGCAGACCCAAAAAGCAGTGCGCGATGGCCGCGCCGCCACCGCGAAAACCGCACAGGCGATGCTCGACGGTTATGCCGCACTCGTCAGCGGCGTGTTGATCGGCATGTCCGATGGTTTGCAGGCGGGCGGCGCCAGAACACCGGCCGCAACACCGACTGCAAAAGCGGGCAAAACGAAATAGCGTATCGCCGGCAGCGTTGGATCCGACCTACCATTCCCGGCCGCGCTCATGCGCGGCTTTTTTCTGGAGCGTCTCGTATGAAATACGGCATCAAAATCATCCACGTTTTGCCCGTCGGTCTGGCCTTCGTCGCCGGCCTCGTGGCCTCGCCGATCGCGCAGCGCTGGTTGCCCGATGCGCACGCGCAAACACCTGCCGCCACGGCCTCGTCTGCACTCACGCCGATGATCATCGACGTCGCCGCACTCAAAGACGCCGATCTGAACGCCACGCCTTTCCCCGACCTGCGCGCCAAGGGTTTCGTCACCACACCGAACGGAACGATCGCGGTGCAAATCGGCAACGTCGCCAAGCACTTTCACGCCAACGCCGACGAGATCCAGTACATCGTCGAAGGCACGGGCACCGCGTGGCTCGGCGACGAGAAGCGCGAGATCCGCCCCGGCATGCTGATCGTCATCCCGCGCGGCACGCACCACGCCGGCACCGAGGCGGCCAGCGGGCGCTTCAAGGCAATCGTGATCAAGCTGCCGCCGCAAGACCCGAAGGACACGACCTTCGTCAATTAAGCCGACCGAAGCCTCGCTCGCATGGATATCGGCATCGATCTCGGCACGTCGGAAGTGAAAGTCGTGCTGGTCGACGACGCGCAGCGCGTTGTCGGTCAGGCCCACAGCGCGGTGTTGATCTCGCGCCTGCAACCCCTCTGGTCTGAGCAGAATCCGCACGACTGGTGGGCGGCCACGGTCGATGCGCTCGCACAACTCCGCGTGGCGCATCCGCAAGCCTTTGCCGCCGTGCGCGGGCTCGGCCTCTCGGGCCAAATGCACGGCGCGACACTGCTCGACGCGAACAACAACGTGCTGCGCCCGGCGATCCTCTGGAACGACGGCCGCAGCCACGCGCAATGCGCCGAGCTCGAGCAACGCGCACCCGACAGCCGGCGCATCACCGGCAACATCGCGATGCCGGGCTTCACCGCGCCGAAGCTTCTGTGGGTCGAGCAGCAAGAGCCCGAGATCTTCGCCCGCACCGCGCGTGTGCTGTTGCCGAAGGACTACCTGCGCCTGCGGTTGACCGGCGAGGCCGTCTCCGACATGTCGGATTCGGCCGGCACGCTGTGGCTCGACGTGGCGAAGCGCGAATGGTCGAACGCGATGCTCGATGCCACGCACCTGAAGCGCTCGCACATGCCGCGCCTGGTCGAAGGCAGCGAAGCGAGCGGGACGGTGTTGCCGAAGGTCGCGGCCCAGCTCGGGCTTCCCGCGAACGTGATCGTCGCCGGCGGCGCCGGTGACAACGCGGCGAGCGCCGCGGGCATCGGTGTGGCGGCGCCCGGCACTGCGTTTTTGTCGCTCGGCACCTCGGGCGTTTTCTTCGTCGCGAACGCGGCGTTCTCGCCGAACCCGGCGCGCGCTGTGCACGCCTTTTGCCACGCCTTTCCCGGCACCTGGCACCAGATGACGGTGATGCTCACGGCCGCGAGCGCGCTGCGCTGGCTGCGCAACGCGACCAACGCCGAGAGTGAGGCGCAACTCGTCGCCGAGGCGCAGGCGTTGCCCGAAGGCACGGCCGTGCCGATCTTCCTGCCCTACCTGTCCGGCGAGCGCACGCCGCACAATGACCCGCACGCATCAGGCGTGTTCTTCGGCCTCACGCACGACCACGGCCGCGGCCACCTCGCGCAAGCGGTGCTCGAAGGCGTCGCGTTCGCGTTTCTCGACGGGCAGCAGGCGCTGTTGGATGGCGGCGCGCGGATCGACACCGTTACCCTGGTCGGGGGCGGCTCGCGCAGCGCACCGTGGGCGCAGGTGCTGGCCGACACACTAGCCCGCACGCTCGATCGCCGCAGCGGCGCCGATGTCGGGGCTGCGCTCGGCGCGGCGCGGCTGGCGCGGCTCGCGCGCACGAACGAGCGTGTGGCCGATGTCTGCACCGCGCCGCCGATGCTCGACAGCTTCACGCCGCGCACCGCGCGCACTGATCTGCTGGCCGGCCGTCACCGGCAATTTCAGCGGCTCTACGGCGCGCTGAAATCCGAGATGGCACTCACTCCGCCGGGCTGAGCAACCCGACCACGTGCAACGCGCCGATGAAAGCGTTCAACCGGCGCCTCATTCAGTCGGTGCGTACCGTGTCGGTCACGCCGAACTCCAGGACATGGGCGATGAGCCGGCCGTCACGCGGCCACGCATCGGCGTCGCGCGGCACCGGCGTGGCGCTGGCGGCAAAGTCGAACCACAGCTGACTCGCGCGCTGCGCGGCGGCAAGGTCTTGCGTGGTCGCGGGCGCGCCAAGGCATTCGCAACCGGCCGCCGTGCCCATGGTGTACGGGATGTCGGCCCCGTGCGGCACACCGGGCTGCCCGCCTCGCACGCCTTCACCAACGTAGCTGTGGTAGCAGCGCCAGGTCGGCGCGCGGGCCGAGTGCAGGTACGCGAGACGGCGCGCGAACGCAGTGAAGGCGACATCACGGGCGGTCTCGCGGCCCAGTTGCGCGTCGGTCAACTCCCTCGGGTAAAGCGACTTCACCGCGATGCGCGCCGCGCCGAGCTTCTTCACGAGCGCCGCAGGGTCCACGCCGACCGCGGCCGCGACGCTGCCGTCGTCGCTGGTGCTGCCGATGATCAGCGGCACCTGCGCCTCGGTGCCCTTTTGGAAGCTCGCAAGAATCGGCTGCGGCAGCGTGCGGTCGCCGACGACGAACGACGGCGAAAGAGATGCGCCCGGGCCGCCCACCGCGGTGAACGCCTCCGCGGGCACCGCGCGCAACTCGGCGGCGCTGGCCTTCGCGCCATTGAGCTTTAAACCGGTCGCGACATTCGCGGCCGTCGCGCGCACCTTCACCAGCGTGTGGCTCGGGATGCCGTATGGGCTTTGCGCGATGCCCTTTTGGAACAGCCCCTTCGCGAGCGGCGAGACAAACAGCGCAAGCACGCTTTCGGCGCCGGCCGACTGACCGAAGATTGTGACGTTGGCCGGGTCGCCGCCAAAGGCCGCGATGTTGCGCTGCACCCAGTGCAGCGCAGCGATCTGGTCGAGCAGGCCGAAGTTGACGTCGCCGCCCGGCTCGACCACCGATGGGTGCGCGAAGAAGCCAAGCGCGCCCATCCGGTAGTTGATCGTCACGACGACCGCACCGCGCGTCGCCAGCGGCGCGCCGCTGTAGATCGGCGTCCCGCCGGAACCGAAGAGCAGCGATCCGCCGTGGATCCAGACCATCACCGGCCGCTTCGCACTCGGGTCGCTGGCAGGCGTCCACACGTTCAGGAACAGGCAGTCTTCGGCGATCGGCCGAACGTCGCCGCCGCCGTTGTCGATCGACATCTCGGGCTTCTGGATGCACGAAGCGCCGGGTTTGCGCGCCGGCTCGATCCCCTGCCACGGCACGACCGGCTGCGGCGCACGCCAACGCAAATCACCGACCGGCGGGGCGGCATAACGGATGCCCTGGAACGTGGCGAGCGTGCCTTCGGGCCGACCACCGATGCGCCCACCTTCGACGCTCACCTCCAATGGTGGCGCGGCCGCGAGGGCGAGGGTCGCTGCAAAAGCAAGCGCTGCCGCCATACACCATGCCAATCGTTTCATCGCGTTTCCTTGCGCTGGCGGGCACCACTGCCCTAAAGTCGTCGGAGAGGCGGCATATTCCCGACCCCGAACCGGAGACACACTTTGGCCGTTGCCCCACGCGCTCAACCCACCGACTTTTTCAGTGCCGACGAATGGGCGGTCTTGAGCGCACGTTCGTCATGGCGAGGGCTCTACCTGGTCGCACATTGCTGGGCGGTGATCGGTGCGGCGATGTGGATCGGCGCCCAGTGGCCCTTGACGATTCCGCTCGCGATTGCCGTGATCGGCACTCGCCAACTCGGCCTGTTCGTGTTGATGCACGACGCCGCGCACGCACTGCTGCACCGCGACCGGCGGGTCAACGACCGGGTCGCGCACTGGTTGTGTTCGTCGACGTTGGTGGCCTACCGCCCGTACCACCTGACGCACCACCGCTTCGTGCAGCAGACCGAAGACCCCGATCTCGTGCTCTCGGCGCCGTTCCCGATCACCCGCGCGTCGTTCGCGCGCAAGGTGATGCGCGACCTGACCGGGCAGACCTTCGTGAAACAGCGCCTCGGCCATTACCTCGAACGGCTGCGAGCACGCGTGCCGGGCGAATCCGCGTTCAGGCTCCTGGCCGAGGAACTCGCGAAAGACCGTCGCTTCCTGCTCGGCAACGCGCTCGGCTTCGCGATATTTGCAGCTGCTGGCGGGTGGTGGGTCTGGGTCACGCTTTGGCTGCTGCCGATGGCAACCTGGCTGCCGCTGGTCAGCCGCATCCGCAACATCGCCGAGCACGCGTTGATCGCGCAAAACGAAGCCGATCCGCTGCGCCAGGCGCGCACCACGCATGCGAACTGGATCGAGCGTGCGCTGATCGCGCCGTATTGGGTCAACCACCATGCCGAGCACCACCTGTTCACGCAGGTCCCCTGCTGGAACCTGCCGCTGGCGCATCGGCTGCTGGCGCGGCAGCAAAACACCGGGAGCCTGGAGACCGAGCGCGGCTACGTCGCGATGCTGGCGCGCGCCTGCGCCGCCTGACCCGCTCTTCTTTCTCGCGCTTCGCGCTGGCCACCCTCGCGCTCGGTTTGAGCGCAACAGCGCAGGCAGCCGACCCACCGGTGATCGGCTTGATCACCAAGACCGACACCAACCCCTTCTTCGTCAAGAGGAAAGAAGGCGAGCAGGCCGCCGCCACCACCCAGGGCGCGAAGCTGCTGAGTGCGGCCGGCAAGACCGACGGCGACAACGCCGGCCAGGTCACCGCGATCGAGAACATGATCGTTGGCGGCGCGAAGGCGATCCTGATCACGCCGAACGATTTGAAGGCGATCGTGCCGGCGATCAAGAAGACACAGGCCCAAGGCGTGATGTTTATCGCGCTCGACAGCCCCGCCGACCCGATGGACGCGACCGACGCGCTGTTCGCGACCAACAACTACACCGCCGGCGAGTTGATCGGTAAGTACGCCAAGGTCGCAATGGCCGGCAAGTTGGCGAAGATCGCGACGCTCGACCTGTTCCCCGGCCACCCGGTCGGCGCGCAGCGCCACAACGGATTCATGTCGGGCTTCGGCAGCTGAGGCCAAGAGCAACGAGCTGAGCAAGAGCATCGAAATCGTCTGCATGGCTGACAGCTTCGGCGACCAGGCCAAGGGCCAGACGGCGATGGAGAACTGCCTTCAGAAGAACCCTGACATCAACGTCGCCTACACGATCAACGAACCCGCCGCGGCGGGCGCGTACCAGGCACTAAAAGCAGCCGGCAACGTAAAAGGCGTGCTCATCGTCTCGGTCGACGGTGGCTGCGCCGGCATCAAGAACGTGAAGGCCGGCGTGATCGCCGCGACCTCGCAGCGGTACCCACTGAAGATGGCCGCGATGGGCGTCGACGCGGGTGTCGAATTCGCCAAGGGCGGCAAGAAAGCCACCGGCTACACCGACACCGGCGTCACGCTGATCACCGACAAGCCGATGGCCGGCGTCGACAGCAAGGACTCCAAGGTCGGCACCGACATGAGCTGGGGCAACAAGTAGGCGAAGGGGCGCGACCATGACGGCCAAACTGCCCGATTGCCACGCTCAGCCCGCTGATCGCACAGCTGCTGGCGGTGACGTTTTTCGCGACGCAGAGTGATCGCTTCCTGACGATTCAAAACTTCTCGCTGATCTTGCAGCAGGTGATGGTCGTCGGCACGAGCGCGATCGGTCAGACGCTGATCATCCTGACCGCGGGCATCGATCTCTCGTGCGGCATGGTGATGGCGCTCGGCGGCATCGTGATGATCAAGCTCACGGTCGGCAGCGGCATGAACCCGTACGTCGCGGTTACCTCCGGGCTGCTCGCGTGCATGGCCTTCGGCGCGGTCAACGGGCTGCTCGTCACGCGGCTTCGGCTGCCGCCGTTCATCGTCACGCTCGGCACGATGAACATTGCGTTCGCGATCACGCAGCTCTACTCTGGCGCGCAGACCATCGCCGACCTGCCGCCGGCGATGACCTTCTTCGGCGGCACCGTCACGGTCGGCGGCGCCTCGGTCAACTACGGCACGCTGCTCATGATCGCGATGTACGCGTTCATGTGGTGGGGCCTGCGTGACACCCAACCCGGCCGGCACGTCTATGCCGTCGGCAACAACCCCGAAGCGACACGCCAGACCGGCATACCGACCGACCGCGTGCTGCTCGGCGTGTACGTCACCGCGGGCCTGTTCTACGGCATCGCGTCGCTGCTGTCGGTCGAGCGCACCGGCGTCGGCGACCCGAACGCCGGGCAAACCGAAAACCCTGATGCGATCACCGCGGTCGTGCTCGGCGGCACCAGCCTGTTCGGCGGTCGCGGCATCATCCTCGGCAGCCGGCTGGGTGCGGTCATCGTCGGCGTGTTCCGCAACGGCCTCACGCTGATGGGCGTGCCCTCGGTCTACCAGTTGCTGATCACCGGCGTGCTGGTGATCCTGGCGGTCGCGACCGATCAGCTCTCGCGCAAGGGAGCGCGTTGATGGGTGCGCAGCACACGCTGGTGATGGAAGCGCGCGGCCTCGTGAAGCGCTACGGCCAGGTCGTCGCGCTCGACGGCACCGACCTCGAGCTGCGCGCCGGCGAGATCATGGCGGTGATCGGCGACAACGGCGCCGGCAAGTCGTCGTTGATCAAAGCACTCTCGGGCGCGACGATTCCCGACGAAGGCGAGATCCTGCTGGACGGCAAACCGATCCACTTCAAGTCGCCGATGGACGCGCGCCGCGAAGGCATCGAAACCGTCTACCAAGACTTGGCCGCGGCGCCGGCGATGACGATTGCCGAGAACCTGTTTCTTGGCCGCGAGATCATCCGCAAGAGCGCGTTGGCACGCTTCTTTCGCGTCATCGACAAGCCGCGGATGCTGGCCTAGAGCGTCGCGCGGATGAATGATTTGGAGGTCGGCATCCGCTCGATGACGCAGGCGGTCGAAACGCTCTCGGGCGGACAACGGCAGTGCGTGGCGGTGGCGCGCAGCGCGGCGTTCGCGCGGCATCTAGTGATCCTCGACGAGCCGACCGCAGCGCTCGGCGTCAAGGAAGGCAACATGGTGCTCGAGCTGATCCGCCGCGTGCGCGACAAGGGCCTGCCGGTGATCCTGATCAGCCACAACATGCCGCACGTCTTCGAGGTCGCCGATCGCATCCACATCGCGCGGCTCGGCAAGCGCGCCTGCATCGTGAAGCCGAAGGGCATCGGCATAAGCGACACGGTCGCGGTGATGACCAGCGCGATGCGGCCGGACGAAATGCCCGCCGCGGCGCAGGCCTGAGCGATCGACCCCGTACCCGCCACCGTCAGCGGGGCCGCGGCACCCGACGCGTCAGCTGCCAACCGCGAAACGCGGCTGCGGCCCAGAGGCTCGAACCACGTCGGCATGCGGCAGTTCAACGAACGCGTCGTGCTGCAAGCGATCCGACTGA
>JANLUW010000520.1:0-7677 GCA_031363645.1 Rhizobacter sp.
TCAACCACCCGAACGTCGGCCCGTTCATCGGCAAGCAACTGATCCAGCGCATGGTCACGAGCAACCCGAGCCCCGCCTATGTGGGCCGCGTGACGGCAGCGTTCAACGACAACGGCGCCGGCAAGCGCGGCGACATGAAGGCGGTCTGGAAAGCCGTGCTGCTCGACCCCGAGGCGCGCACGGTCAGCACCGCGGCGAGTGCCGGCAAGGTGCGCGAACCCGTGGTGCGGCTGGCGAACTTCATGCGGGCTTTCAACGCCACCTCGACGAGCTCACGCTTCATGGGCATCGGCAACACCGACAACCCGGCGACGCAGCTGAACCAGACGGTGATGTTCGCGCCGACGGTGTTCAATTTCTACCGCCCGGGCTACGTGCCTTCAAGCAAGTCGATCGCCGACGCGGGTCTGGTCGCGCCCGAGTTCCAGATCGTGCACGACGTGTCGGTCGCGGGCTACATGAACTACATGCGCAATCTGGTCACGGTCGACACCAACCGCGACATCCAGCAGAACTACACGGCCGAGATCGCGCTGGCCGACAAGCCGGCCGAACTGGTCGAGCGCATGAACCTGCTGCTGTTCGCCGGCACGCTGCCCGATGCGCTGCGTGCGCAGTTGGTCGAGGCGGTGACGAGCCGCAAGATCCCGGACCCGGTCTTCGCTTCGGGCCCGACAACGACCGCCGGCGGAAGCCTCTCGAAGCTCGCCGACGAGGGCGGATCGTTCACCGTGACCGGCACCGCAACGGTTCGCTACGGCGCCGACGCGAGCTTCGTCGAGAAGAGCGTGACCGGCACCGGCCAGTGCACGAACGACTTCTTCGGCACCGATCCGCTGGTTGGCGTCGGCAAGTCGTGCCTTCTGTTCACGCCGACCCCCACGGTGCCCGCGTCACCGGCCTCCGCCGCCAGCGCACCGCCGCCAACGCCGACCAACCAGGGCGCGATCGATGCCGCCAAGCGCGACCGCGTCTACCTCGCGGTGTTCTTGTCGATGGCATCGCCCGACTACCTGATCCAAAAGTAATCGCATTGACGAGGACCTTCCCATGACATTGCTCAAAACTTCCCGTCTCGATGCCTCGCGTCGCCGCTTCTTGCGCACGGCCTCGGTCGTCTCCGGTTCGGTCGGCACGGCCGCCGCGCCGTTCGCGCTCAACCTTGCGAGCTTGAACACCGCGGTCGCGCAAACGGCCGACTACAAGGCCATCGTTTGCTTGTTTTTCTACGGCGGCAACGACTCCTCGCACATGGTGCTGCGCACCGATGCCACCTCGTTCGCCGAGTACACGCGCTTGCGTTCGGTGGCGCCCGAATCGATCGCGTTGAAGGCGCCGGGCACTCCGACCGCCGCGATAGGCGCGCAGGCCTCGCCCGAGCGCCTCGGCGGCGTGCGCGCTATTCAGCCGAAGTTCAGCGTGGGCCTCGCGGGCTCGGCCGACAACAGCCCGTTCACCTATGCGCTGCACCCGAGCATGGGCGAAGCGCAGAGCCTTTTCGCGGCGGGCAGGCTGGCGATCCTGGCCAACGCCGGCCCGCTGGTGCAGCCGCTGACGCGCGCCGAGTACGTCGCCAACGTGCTGCCGCGGCCGAAGGCGCTCGGCTCGCACAACGACCAGCAATCGACCTGGCAGGCGCTCGGCCCCGAGGGCGTGAAGATCGGCTGGGGCGGCCACCTCGGCGACCTGGTCGCGAGCAGCAACACCAACACGGTCTTCACCAGCATCTCGGTCTCGGGCAACGCGGTGTTCTCTGCAGGCGAGACCGTGTTCCAGTACCAGGTGGGCGGTGGCGGCGCGACGCAGATCGGCGGGCTCTCGGGCGATCTGTTCGGCTCGAAAACCGCATCGGCCACGCTCAAGGGCATTGTCACCAGCACCAACGCGCACCTGTTCGCCAACGAATACGGCGCGATCGTGAAGCGCTCGGTCGATGCGCAGGCAATGTTTCAGACCGCGTTCGCGGGCTCGACCGTGACCGCGCCGACGCAGTACCAACCTCCGTCTTTGAACAGCGGCAACCTGCGGGACAACGGCCTCGCGCAGCAACTGCAGACCGTCGCCCGCGTCATCGCCGCCCGCAACGGCCTCGGCGCCAAGCGCCAGGTGTTCTTCGTCTCGATGGGCGGCTTCGACACCCATGACGGCCAGAACATGAACCAGGCCGACCTGCTTGCGCGCATCTCGCACGCGATGGCGTACTTCGACACCGCGCTAGCCGGTTTGGCCGGCGGCGACATGCGCAACAACGTCACGCTGTTCACCGCCTCCGACTTCGGCCGCACTCTCACCAGCAACGGCGACGGCACCGACCACGGCTGGGGTGGTCACCACTTCGCGATGGGTGGCGCGGTCAACGGCGGCGAAATCTTCGGGCGCTTCCCGCAGTTCGGCCAAGGCCTGATGGATTCGGCGAACAACGCTTACCTGCCGGTGACCTCGGTCGACACGATCGGCAGCACGCTCGGCAAGTGGTTCGGCGCAACCGACGGGCAACTCGACACCGTGTTCCCGAACCTCAAAAACTTCAACCGCAACCTCGGGTTCATGAAGGCCTGATCGTCAAGGCGTCACGGCCGGCTGAGTACACGCCGATACTGGATCGCCTCGGCCAGGTGCGCGGTGCCGACCCGGTCGCTGCCGGCCAGATCGGCGATGCTGCGCGCGACGCGCAGCACGCGGTGAAAGCCGCGCGCCGACCAGCCGAGCCGTGCGGCTGCAGTCTGCAGGAATGTGGCGGCTGCGGGGTCGAGCGCAGCGTGCGCATCGAGCGCGTCGCCCGCCAGCATCGCGTTGAGGCAACCCTGGCGCGCCAGTGCACACGCACGGGCCTCGGCCACGCGCAAGGCGATGACCGCGCTGGCTTCACCATCGGGCGCGGCGGACAGCGACTCCGGCGCGACCGCCGGCACCTCAACCTGCACGTCGATGCGGTCGAGCAGCGGCCCGCTGATGCGCCCTTGGTATCGGGCCACCGCATCGGGCGTGCAGCGGCACGCGTGCAATGCGCTGCCGAGGTGGCCGCACGGGCACGGGTTCATCGCTGCCACGAGTTGAAAGCGCGCCGGGAACTCCGCCTGCCGCGCGGCGCGAGAAATCACGATGCGGCCGGTCTCGATCGGCTCGCGCAGCGCCTCCAACGCGGCGCGTTGAAATTCCGGAAATTCGTCGAGAAACAGCACACCGTGATGCGCCAGAGAAATCTCGCCGGGCCGCGGCGGCGAGCCGCCGCCGACGAGTGCGACCGACGACGCGGTGTGGTGCGGTGACCTGAGCACCCGCTGCCCCCAGCGCTCGTGTGTGAATGCGCCGGTCAGGCTCAACACCGCGGCCGACTCGAGCGCGTCGTCTTGCGACATCGGCGGCAACAGCCCGGCAAAGCGCTGCGCGAGCATCGACTTGCCTGTGCCTGGCGAGCCCATCATCAACACGCTGTGACCGCCGGCCGCGGCGACTTCGAGCGCTCGCTTGGCGGCCGCCTGGCCTTTGACGTCGCGCATGTCGGGCTGCGCGGGCATGGCCGGGCGCGCGCCGGCGACCGTCAACGGCAGCGGCGCGGCCGGGTTCGCACCGGGCGGTTGCAGCGCGGCCACCACCTCGAGCAAATGCGCTGCACCGTGGATCGCCAAGCCTTCGACCAACGCGGCCTCGCGCGCGCTCGCATGCGGCAGCACCAGCGCACGCGCGGTGTGCGCGCCGCTGCGGCGCAGCGCGAGCGCCATCGCGAGTGCGCCGCGCACCGGGCGCAGTTCGCCGCCGAGCGAGAGCTCGCCGGCAAACTCGAAGCGGTCGACCAGCGCTGCGTCGAGCTGGCCGCTGGCGGTCAGGATGCCGAGCGCGATCGGCAGGTCGAAGCGGCCCGACTCTTTCGGCAAGTCGGCTGGCGCGAGGTTCACGGTGATGCGCTTGTTGGTCGGAAATTCGAGCCCGCTGTTTTGAATGGCGGCCCGCACGCGTTCGCGTGCTTCTTTCACCTCGGTGTCGGCCAAACCGACGAGCGTGAAGCTCGGCAAGCCGTTGGCCAAATGCACCTCGACCGTCACTTCGGCGGCTTCGAGTGCATGCAGGGCGCGGCTGTGGATGACGGCAAGCGACATGGTTCAGGGTTCCGGAAATGGGGCACGGCGGGCCGCGGGATGCCTTGAACCGTGGCGCGGATTGTGCCGTCGCCCCAACGCGGCGCCCGGCAGTTTCTCGGCGGCACCGAAAAAGTGCGGGCGCGATTTGCGCATCGATCTGGTGCCTGAATGCCCACTTTCCCGGTCAGGAGTTGCCAAACGCGGCGGGTAACGGGCTGCAAGCCGGCTGGCACACATCCTGCGAAACAGGGGTGATTCCCCTCGAAACCCAGCCACCCTACGGAGCTCTTCAGATGAACAAGTCGATTCTGTTTCTTGCGATCGCCTCAACGCTGGTCGCAGCCGCGCACGCAGAAGACCAGCCCGCTTCGCCGTTCAGCGCGAACATCAGCCTGACCACGAACTACAAGTTTCGCGGCCAAGACCAGGGCTCGTTGACGCCGACCAAGTGGCTGCGTCCGGCAGTGCAGGGTGGTTTCGACTGGACGAAAGACGGCTTCTACCTCGGCAACTGGAACTCGAGCATCGGCTGGCTCCCTGATTCGGTCGGTGGCGCCAGCATCGAAATGGATTTCTACGGCGGGTACAAGGGCGAGTTCGTCAAAGACCTCGGCTATGACGTCGGCGTTCTCCGCTATCAATACAGCGGCAGCGCGATCGCGAACACCACCGAGGTCTACGGCGCGGTGAGCTACGGCCCGGCGACGCTGAAGTATTCGCACACGGTGTCGAGCGACTACTTCGGCTTCGGCGGCGGCGTGTACAAGGGCCGCAACACCGGCTACCTCGATTTGTCGGCCAACTTCCCTTTAGACGATGGCCTGACGATCAACACGCACGTCGGCTATACGCGCTTCGCGACCGAACTGCGTGACAACGTGAACGGCTCCAACGGCAGCCGCCTGCCGAATTACTACGACTACAAGGTCGGCGTCACGTACGACCTGAGCAAGTTCGCCGGCGCCGGTGTGGCGATCAGCGGCGCAATCGTCGGTGCCAACAAGAAAGACTCCTTCCAGGACCTCAGCGGCAACGGCACCAGCATCAACAAGCCCCGATTCATCGCCACGCTGACCAAGACCCTGTAACCCGTTCGGCGGTCGCCGCGGATCGCGGGGCCGCCGTTGCATCACTCCCAGTTCAAGAAAGAGGTTCGACCATGAAGATGGTGACCGCCATCGTCAAGCCCTTCAAGCTTGATGAAGTCCGCGAAGCTCTCAGCGCCATCGGCGTGCAGGGCATCACGGTGACCGAAGTCAAGGGCTTCGGCCGCCAGAAGGGCCACACCGAGCTGTACCGCGGCGCGGAGTATGTCGTCGACTTTTTGCCCAAGGTGAAGATCGAAGCGGCCGTCGACGACGCCATCGTCGACCGCGTGATCGAGGCGATCGAAGCCGCGGCGCGCACCGGCAAGATCGGCGACGGCAAGGTTTTCGTCTCGTCACTCGAGCAAGTGGTTCGCATCCGCACCGGCGAGACCGGCAAAGACGCGCTCTGACCCCCACAAAAAAGAAGACAACCTCATGAAAAAACTTATCGCTTCACTGGCTTTGGGGCTCGCCGCCCTGGGCTTTGCCGGCGCGTCGATCGCGCAAGGCGCGGCGTCTGCGCCAGAGGCCGCGGCGTCGGTGGCCTCGGCGCCTGCAGCCACCGATGCCGCTTTAGCGGCTACAGCGGCTTCGGCGCCTGCCGCCGCCGCCTCGACCCCGGTTGCGAACAAGGGCGACGTTTCCTGGATGATGGTCGCCACGCTGCTCGTCATCATGATGACGGTTCCGGGCTTGGCGTTGTTCTACGGTGGCCTGGTGCGCAGCAAGAACATGCTGTCGGTGCTGATGCAGGTGATGGTCACGTTCTCGATGGTCGTCGTGCTGTGGTGCCTCTACGGCTACAGCCTGGCCTTCACCGAGGGCAACGCGTTCGTCGGTGGTTTCGACCGCGTGTTCATGAAGGGCCTGTTCGATGCGTCGACCGGCACCTTCGCGATGGCCGCGACCTTCAGCAAGGGTGTCTACATCCCTGAACTGCTGTTCATGGCGTTCCAGGCGACCTTCGCCGGCATCACCTGCTGCCTGATCGTCGGTGCTTTCGCCGAGCGCGCGAAGTTCTCGGCGGTGCTCGCGTTCATGGCGCTGTGGTTCACCTTCAGCTACGCGCCGATCGCGCACATGGTGTGGTTCTGGATGGGCCCCGACGCCTACAGCGGCAAGGAAGTCGTCGATGCGATGAACGCCAAAGCCGGCTACCTCTGGCAAATGGGCGCGCTCGACTTCGCGGGCGGCACGGTCGTGCACATCAACGCGGCAGTCGCCGGGCTGGTGGGCGCCTACATGATCGGCAAGCGCGTCGGCTACGGCAAGGAGGCGTTCACGCCGCACTCGCTGACGTTGACGATGGTGGGTGCCGCCATGCTGTGGGTCGGCTGGTTCGGCTTCAACGCAGGCTCTGCGCTCGAGGCCGGCAACAGCGCCGTGCTCGCCTTCATGAACACCTTCAGCGCCACCGGCGCCGCGGTGCTCGCCTGGTGCCTCGGCGAATCGCTGATGAAGGGCAAGGCCTCGATGCTTGGCGCGGCGTCGGGTGCGGTCGCGGGGCTAGTGGCAATCACGCCGGCCTGTGGCAACGTCGGCCTGCTCGCGGCCATCGTGATCGGCTTCGTCGCCGGTCTGGCTTGCCTGTGGGGCGTGACCGGCCTGAAGAAGATGCTGGGTGCAGACGACTCGCTGGATGTGTTCGGCGTGCACGGCGTCGGCGGCATCACCGGCGCGCTGCTGACCGGCGTGTTCAACACGCAGTCGCTCGGCGGTCCGGGCTTGGTCGGCGACTGGGTCACGGCTGGCGTTATCTCCAACGGCATCGGCGCGCAGGTGTGGATCCAGCTGAAGGCGGTGCTGCTGACGATCGTCTGGTCGGGCGTGGTTTCGTTCGTCGCCTACTTTATTGTCGACAAGGTCATCGGCCTGCGTGTCAACGAAGAAGACGAGCGCGAAGGCTTGGACATCAGCTCGCACGGCGAAACGGCTTACCACAATTAAGGGCTGCGTCAAACAGGAGGGCAGGGTCGTTGTCGGCGACCCCTTCAAGGTAACTGACAAAGCCAAAAGAGGGGCCGCTGCATGCGGCCCTTTTTCTTTGTCAGGGACGCGGCTTGCGCGTGTTCGGGGAAACCCCGAATGCCTAGAATCTCCGAACCGCGCATTCCAGCGCCACCGCGCACCTCCGCGGCAAGACCTTCCGGGCTCTCTTCATGGTTCCGCACCTCATCACTGCACTCAACGGCCCGATCAACGAACTGGAGCAGCGCATCCTCGAATCGCTGCCGGCGATCGAGCGCTGGTTCAGGCTCGAGTGGATGGAGCACACGCCACCGTTCTACACCTCGGTCGATGTGCGCAACGCCGGCTTCAAACTCGCGCCGGTCGACACCAACCTGTTCCCCGCCGGATTCAACAATTTGACGGTCGAGATGCTGCCGCTGGCCGTGCAGGCGGCGATGGCAGCGATCGAGAAGATTTGCCCCGAGGCCAAGAACCTGCTGCTGATCCCCGAGAAGCAAACGCGCAACACGTTCTATCTCGCCAACGTGCAGCGGCTGATG
>JANLUW010000522.1:0-8424 GCA_031363645.1 Rhizobacter sp.
AACAGCGCTGCCGCCGTTGAGGAGAAGCACATGACGATCCAGAAAATCTTGCTGGTCGACGACTCGAAGACCGAACTGCATTACATGTCCGACCTGCTGGTCAAGCGCGGCTACGCTGTGCGCACCGCAGAGAACGGCGAAGAAGCGATGCGCCGCCTCGGCGAAGAAAAGCCCGACCTGATCTTGATGGACGTGGTTATGCCCGGCCAGAATGGCTTCCAGCTGACCCGCGCGATCACCCGCGACCCACGCTTCATCGACGTGCCGGTGATCATGTGCACCAGCAAGAACCAGGAAACCGACAAGGTCTGGGGCATGCGCCAGGGCGCACGCGACTACATCGTCAAGCCGGTCAACGCCGACGAGCTCGTCGTCAAGATCCACGCATTCGACTAGATGGCCAACAAGCAAGCCCTTCGCGACCTGCAGAGCCGCCTTGCCGAGCGTTTGCAGGCGGCGCGCACGCAGGCGCGCGGGCAATCGTGGTTGGCCGTCGAATCCAGCGGCCGCGGTTTTTTGCTGCCGCTGCGCGAGGCCGGTGAAATTTTTGCGCTCGCGCCGATCCTGCCCGTGCCGTACAGCCACCGCTGGTTTCTCGGCGTGGCGAACCTGCGCGGGCACATGCATGGCGTCGTCGACCTGGCGGGTTTTCTCGGCGTCAAAAGCGCCGAGCCCGGTCGGGAGCAGCAGTCGCGCCTGGTCGGTTTCAACCAGTCGCTCGACCTCAACTGCGTGTTAATGGTCGACCGCCTGTCGGGCTTGCGCAGCGATGACGAACTCACGTCCGAGCCGCGCGACAGCGCGGTGCGGCCCGCCTTCGCAGGCGCGCAACTGCGTGACGCATCGGGCCGACTCTGGCAAGAGTTGCTGCTGTCGAAATTGGCGAGCGACGAAACTTTTTTGAAGATCGTGGGTTGAGTGCCGCCGGCGCCCGCACCCACAGAAAAGACCGCAAAAGGGCGATATGAGCTTCCTGAACAAAGTCAAGGGTTGGGGCCAGAAAGACAACGTCGCGATGCTCGACGCCTCGGGCACCGCGGTACATGCATCGGACAACCCGCTCGCGTCGCACAGCGCGCGGCACTCGCCCGAAGGCCCCGCCACCGACTTGACCGGCGCTGCCGTATATGACGTGCCGACGATGCAGCAGACGCAGGAGCTCGACAACTCCATCATCACCGAGGCAGCGCCGTCCGAAATGGCCGACTTCTCCGAGACGCGCCTGCCGGACGCCGAGCTCGGCGCGTTGGCCGCTGGCACCGGCCTGCCGATCATTGGCCACCGGCCGATCGCGCAGCAGCAACGCATCCTGTTCGTCATGGTCGGGCTCGGTCTGGTCGGCCTGATCCTGATGACGATCCTCTCGCTGCTCGCGGCGAACCGCGGGGCGGCGCAGGTGGGCGCCAGCGGGCAGGCGCTGATGCAGTCGCAGCGGCTCGCGAAGTCGGTCTCGCAGGCGCTGATCGGCAGTGCCTCGGCTTTCCCCGAGGTCAAGGACAGCGCCGACGTGCTGGTCAAGAACATGCGCGGCCTGCGCAGCGGCGAAGGCGATATTGCGGCGGCACCGTCGAACGTGCAGGAGGCCATCGAGCAGATGCTGCCACTGATTGACAAGGCCGAGAAGAACGCCAAGACCGTGCTCGACCAACAAGCGGTGCTGACGCAGGTCGGCCAATCACTGCGCGCGATCAACCGGCAATCGTCAGACCTGCTCGAAACGGCCGAAACGGTGTCGTCGTTGAAGCTCCAACAAGACGCGTCACCCGCCGAACTCTCGGCCGTCGGCCAGCTCGTGATGTTGACCCAGCGCATCGGCAAGTCGGCGAATGAATTCTTGACGATGGAAGGCGTGAACCCCGAGGCCGTGTTCTTGCTCGGCAAAGACCTGAATTCGTTCCGCGAGATCGGCCAGGGCCTGCTCGACGGCAACGCCGAGTTGCGCCTGCCCGGCACGAAAGACGCCCAAACCAAGGAGCGCCTGGTCACGCTGATGAAGCAGTACGAACAGACCCGCACGCAAGCCAGCGCGATTCTGGGCAACCTGCAGGGCCTCGTTTCGGCTCGCGAGGCGCAAGCCAGCATCGTGGCCGACAGCGAACCGCTGCGCAAAGGCCTCGAGGTCGTGCAGGACCGCCTCTCGAAGGAAACCGGCTTCAACGCGCTGAGCCGGTCCCTGTTGCTGCTGGCGGCGATCGTGCTGTTGCTCGGCGGCGTCGGCCTGTTGCGCCTGTACGTACGGGCGCAGACTGAACGCGCCGCGGCCGCCGAAGGCCAGCGCCAGGCGGCTGAACGCGAACAGCAAGAAGCCAAGCGCGTCAACGACGCGAACCAGGCCGCGATTCTTCGCTTGATGAACGAGCTGCAGGCAGTCGCGGAGGGCGATTTGACGCAGCAAGCCACGGTCACCGAAGACATCACTGGCGCGATCGCCGACTCGGTCAACTACACGGTCGAAGAGTTGCGCACGCTTGTCGCGCAGGTGCAGGGCACAGTGGGCCGCGTGACCGACACGACCCAGCAGGTCGAGGCCACCTCGACCGAGCTGCTCGCGGCATCGTCGGAGCAGCTGCGCGAAATTCGCGATACCGGCGAATCGGTGTTGCAGATGGCGGGGCGAATCAACGACGTGTCGGGTCAGGCGCAGGAAACCGCTGCGGTCGCGCGCCAGTCGCTGGTGGCGGCGGAGTCGGGCCTGCGCGCGGTACAAAACACGATCGGCGGCATGAACTCGATCCGCGACCAGATTCAGGAAACCTCCAAGCGCATCAAGCGCCTGGGCGAATCGTCGCAGGAGATCGGCGAAATCACTGAGCTGATTTCCGACATTACCGAGCAGACCAACGTGCTCGCGCTGAACGCGGCGATCCAGGCGGCCTCGGCCGGTGAAGCCGGTCGAGGCTTCTCGGTGGTCGCTGAAGAAGTGCAGCGCCTGGCTGAACGTTCCGGTGACGCCACGCGCCAGATCGCGGCGCTCGTCAAGACCATTCAGACCGACACGCAAGACGCCGTCGGCGCGATGGAGCGCAGCACGCAAGGCGTGGTCGAGGGCGCGCGCCTCTCGGATGCGGCCGGTACGGCGCTCGGCGAGATCGACCGCGTCTCGCGCCAGCTGGCCGAGCTGATCAGCGCGATCTCGAACCAGGCGCTGAGCGAAGCGCAATCGGCCAACGTGGTCGCGGCCAACATCCAGCACATCTTCGCGGTGACCGAACAAACCGGTGAAGGCACGCGCTCGACCGCGCAGATGGTGCGCGAGTTGTCGCGCACGGCCGAAGATCTGAAGCAGTCGGTGGCGCGGTTCAAGATCGAATGATCGGCGCCGAGTAGACCGCACGAACCATGAGCACGCCGATGAGCCCGACGAACGACACCACCGGTCGCGATGACCTGAGCGCTCTGGCGTGGGTCCACGAGGAACTGCGGCGTTCGCTCGAAGCGGCCCACAAGGCGTTGCGCCGCTTCGTCAAAGACACCGACGCACTCGCCAGCTCCGACATCGATGCGGTCGACCCGGCCGTGCTGCGCACCGCCCGTTCGCAGATCCACACCGGCGTCGGTGCGCTCGAACTGGTCGGCCAGCCGGCCGCGGCAATGGTGCTGCGCGCCAGCGAGGCGCTGGTGCAGCGCTTCGTCACGAAGCCGCACAAGCTCACCTCGGTCGTCGTCGACGACATAGAGCGCGCCTCGTTCGCGCTGCTCGACTATTTAAGCCGCCTGCTCGCCGGCAAGCAGATCTCCACGCTGTCGTTGTTCCCGCAGTACCGCGCGGTCCAGGAGGCCGCCGGTGCCGACCGCGTGCACCCGGCCGATCTGTGGGCGGTCGACTGGCAATGGCGCGATTTGCCGGCCGACACGTCGGCGCATCCGCTGCAACCTGACGCGAGCACGCAGGCCGCGATCGAAGCCCAGTTGCTGCCGCTGATGCGCGCCGTCGACCCGGCGCCCACGGCAGGCCGCATGAGCGAGATCAGTGCCGGGCTCGGTGCGGGTGTCGGTGCAGGTGCCGGGCAGGCCCAAATCTCGACACTTTGGAAGCTCGCTTCCGCGGTGTTCGAGGCGCAGGCCCACGGCCTGTTGCGCTTCGACGTGTTCAGCAAGCGCGTCGCCTCGCGCTTGCTCGCGCAGTTCCGCATCCTCGCGCGCGGCGAATCCGAAGTGTCCGAGCGACTCGCGCAAGATTTGCTTTTTTTCTGCGCGCAAAGCGCCTCGCCGGGCGACGGCCGCCACGCGCCGCGTCTGGCCGCCGTGCGCCTGGCCTACGGGCTCGCGCACCATGTGCCGGTCGACTACAGCGTCAGCGCACTCGGCCGATTTGACCCGGCCGTGATCGCCCAGGCGAGGAAGCGCGTGGTCGCCGCGAAAGATGCGTGGTCGGCCGTCGCCGGTGGCGAGATGCACCGCATGACCGGCCTGTCGGAGCAGTTCGCGCTCGTCGGCGAATCGCTGAAGAAATTGTTCCCGCTCGGCGATACATTTGCCGCCGAGTTGCAGCAGGCGATCGCGCAGACGCAGCAGACCGGCGCCGCGCCCCCGGCCCAGCTGGCGATGGAAGTCGCGACCAGCCTGCTCTACGTCGAAGCGGCACTCGACGACATCGATTTCGACCACCCCGAACAGGCCGCGCGCGTGCAGCGCTTGGCCGACCGGCTCTCGGCCGTGCGCCAAGGCCACGCGCCCGACCCGCTCGAAGGCTGGATGGAGGAGCTGTACCGCCGCGTCTCGGATCGCCAGACCATGGGCAGCGTGGTGCAGGAGTTGCGCGCGAGCTTGTCCGAAGCCGAGAAACTGATCGACCAGTACTTCCGCCAGCCCGAAACGCGCCAAGTGCTGATTCCCGTGCCGGGCCAGCTTTCCGCGATGCGCGGCGTGCTCTCGGTGCTGGGCATGGACCACGCCTCGGCCGCGCTGCTGCGCATGCGCGCCGAGGTCGATGGCCTGGCCTCGACCGAGGTCGACACCGACCGCGTCGCGCAGACCGACGTGTTCGACCGGCTCGCCGGCAACCTCGGTGCGCTCGGCTTCCTGATCGACATGCTCAGCGTGCAGCCGCAGATGGCCAAGTCGCTGTTCACCTACGACGCCGAAGCCGGCACGCTCAGCCCGGTGATGGGCCGCGGTGCCGAAGTGCATGCGCCTGAGATCACCCGCGGCGCGACCGCCGCACCCGTCGAGCAGCGCCTGATCGAACAGGCGCAGCAGCTCGCGTTCAGCTCGGTGCGCGACGACGTGCCGATGGCCGAAGTGTCCCGTGACCTCGAGCGGCTCTCGCACGAAGCCCAGGCCGCCGACCAGCCTGCACTCGCCGCGACCGTTTTGCGCGCCCAGGAAGCACTCGAACAATCGATCGACCCGGCCGGCGAGGCGCTGGTGCGCGGCGAATTGTCGGAGGCGCTGGTCGATTTCGTGTCGACCGCGTCCGACCCGGTCGGCATCGACCTCGACGTGCCGAGCCCGCGCGTCAAGGTGAGCGCGCCGATGCGGCTCGATTTCGCACCCTCTACCGCGAGCGCGCAACTCGCTCAAATCGCGCAAGACGACGAGATGCGCGAGATCTTTCTCGAAGAGGCACGCGAGGTGCTGGCCGACGCGCGTGACGCGAGCCGCGCGCTCGGCGACGCGCCTGCCGACCTGAACCTGTTGACCACATTGCGGCGCGCCTTCCACACGCTCAAGGGCAGCTCGCGCATGGTCGGGCTCAAAGACTTCGGCGAAGGCGCCTGGGCCTGCGAGCAGCTCTACAACACGCAGCTCGCCGACCAGACAGCAGCACCGCAACCGCTGCTCGACTTCACTGACTGGTGTCTGGACTATCTGGCCGGCTGGGTCGACGACATCACGCAGCTGCGCCGCGGTGCCCACGATTCGGCGACGATGATCGAAGCGGCCAAATTGGCTGGCGGTACGCAACCTTTCGCGCCGGTGCTCGAATCGGCTTCGGTGCACGGTGCGCTCGGCCTGCCGCCCGATTTGCCGAGCGCTGCCGACCTCGACCTGAGCACGCCTGGGCTGCTGACGCCGCCACTGCCACTGCCCGAGCACGGTTTCGCGCTGCCGCCCGCGGATGTCAGTGCCAATGCGCATAACGAGCTGCCGGTGCTGTCGTTCGAGCTCAACCTGGATGGCTTCGACAGCGCGCCCTACAACAGCCCGCGCCTGACCAGCCAGCCCGTGCCGCTCGACATGACGGCCGCCGCACTCCACGACCCGTTCGAATCGATGCCGACCGAGCCGCTGCCGTTGCCCGACATCATCGAAGGCGAAGCGCCGTTCGATGCGGCTGGCGACCACATCGATCTCGACCTCGAACTCGACTTGCCCGACGAGCACGCCCGACCGGCCCTGTTCGAGCCGCTGGCCGCCTCGACGGCCGAGCTCGACTTGCCGTTCGACGCTGCGCCGGAGGCACCCGATGCCGAACCGCAAGACGAGCTCGTCAAGGTCGTCGGCCCGCTGCGCATCGGCATCCCGCTGTTCAACATCTACCTCAACGAAGCCGACGAGCTCTCGCGCCGCTTGACCACCGAAGTCGCCGAATGGGCGATGGAGTTGCATCGCCCGATCGGCGAAACCCCGATCGCGCTCGCGCACTCGCTCGCCGGCAGCTCGGCCACGGTCGGGTTCAAAGACCTGTCGCAGCTCGCGCGCGCACTCGAACATGCGCAAACCCGCTCGCAGGCGATCGGCCATGGCACACCCGAAGAAGCGCGCCTGTTCGTCGACGCGGCCGAAGAAATTCGCCGGTTGCTGCACCAGTTCGCCGCCGGCTTCTTGAAAGAGCCTTCGCCCGAGTTGATCGAGCGGTTGGTCGGCCACGAGCTGAGCTCAGCGCGCCGCCTTCAGGCCGCGGCGGCAGAGGCCGAGTTGTCGGCGATTTCCGAGACGGGCGCGCTCGCCTCTCAGGCCGAGCGCATCGAGCCCATCGGGTCGATCGAGCCGAACGTCACCTACGAGTCACTCGACGCGGAACCGGCGCCGGCCGAACCCTGGATCGCTCCGTCGTTCGTCGACAGCGCGCCGCACAACCCGTTTGAGACCAGCACCGCGTCGCGGCCCGATTCGATCTTCGGCCACGAGACGCGCTTCGAGCCGCTCGGCGTGACCGAACTCAAACCGTTCGGCGAGATCCCCGTCGAGGCACCACGCTCGGCTTCGGCCTCGGCCGCTCACGCGCTGGTCGATGGCGACGACGTGATCGACGCTGTCGACGCTGTCGATGCCGAGCTGTTCCCGATCTTCGAAGAAGAAGCCGAAGAGCTGCTGCCACAACTCGCGAGCCGCCTGCGCGACTGGGCCCGCAAGCCCGCCGACTCCGCGCACCCAGCAGCTTGCATGCGCACCTTGCACACGCTCAAAGGAGGCGCGCGCCTGGCCGGCGCGATGCGGCTCGGCGAAATGGCGCACCGCCTGGAAACGCGCATCGAGCGTGTGCTCGCACAGCCGCCGGTCGATGCTGCCGACGTCGAAACGTTACAGGCGCACGGCGACGCGCTGTCGCAAACCTTCGATGCGCTGCGCGCTGGTGGAGGCCCAGCAGAGACTCCCGGGCTCGTCGCCGCACCCTTGGCCACTACCGCGCCGCCGGCCACATTGCCGCCTGCACCCGCACTCGAACTGCTGCTCGAGGCGGCGCCGCTACCGGCGGTCGAATCGGGCTGGCAGCCGCTGCCGGAGTTCGCGCCGAATTCGCAACATGCGAAGCTCACCGCGCTCGATTCGCAACCTGACGCGCTTGACGAATCGATTGCAGACGCAGACGCAGGCGCAGGCGCAGACGCAGACGCAGATGCAGACGATGACATCGACGCCGCACCGACCACCGGGAGCGTGCCACCGTTGCCGCTGGCCGAGGTCGACTGGTCGCGTTTCCCGCTGATCGCACCGACCGAGAAAAAAGCGCCAGACCGCACCCTCGGCGTGCAATCGGCCGTGCGTGTGCGCGCACCGCTGCTCGACCGGCTCGTCAACCAGGCCGGTGAGGTCAGCATCACGCGCTCGCGCATCGAGACCGGAGTGACGCAGATCAAAAACTCGCTCGGTGACCTGACCGAAAACTTGGAGCGCCTGCGCGCGCAACTGCGCGACCTCGAGTTCCACGGCGAGGTGCAAATGACCTCGCGCCTCGAAGCCGCGAAGGCCGCGTCGCAATCGTTCGACCCGCTCGAGTTCGACCGCTTCACGCGCTTCCAGGAACTGACGCGGATGATGGCCGAATCGGTCAACGACGTGGCCACCGTGCAGCGATCGCTGCAGCGCTCGCTGGAGATGACCGAAGACGAACTCGTCGCACAGGCCCGCATGACGCGCGAGCTGCAAGACGACTTGCTGCGCACCCGCATGGTCGAGTTCGAGGGCTTGTCCGATCGCCTGTACCGCGTGGTGCGGCAGGCCGCGAAAGAGACCGGCAAGTCGGTGCGGCTCGACATC
>JANLUW010000543.1:0-3854 GCA_031363645.1 Rhizobacter sp.
GCTTGTGCTGCATCAGGCGGAAGTTGCGCGCCAGGTCACCGAGGACGTCTTCGCGGTCGATGTCGATCGGACTCTCCAGGTCGCCGTCGCCGATGCGCTGGGCCGCGACCGACAAGCGCCGAAGGTCGCGCGTGACCCAGCGCATGATCGCCATCCCGAGCAACACCGCGAGCAGCGCCGCGAGCGCGCCGACGAGCACCGTGCGCACCACGTTGCCGGTCACGCCGCCCATGAAATCGCTGCGCGGCACCGCGACGACGATGGTCCAGTCGAGCCCGACTGAATCGGTCACGCGGGCGAAGCCGGTTTCGATCTGGCGGCCATCGGGCGCGGTAAATCGGCGCGCACCGCTCTGGTTGGCCGCGGCGGCCGCGAGCTCGGTCTTCAACTCGTTGTAGGTCGCGACCAGCAAGGCGTTCGGCGCGTTCGCGGCATTCACGCGACTCCAGGTGCCGTCGTCGCGCTTGAGCACGTTCGGTGCGTTCGAGGCCGCGACCAAATCGCCGTTGCCCTCGATGACAAACGCGAAGCCGTTGGGTGACACCTGCAGCCCGCGCACGAACTCCTCGATCGCGCGCAGCGAGAGGTCGGTCGCGACCACGCCTTCGGTTTTGCCGTCGGCGCCGTTGACGTGGCGCGCGCGCGTGGCCACGAGCTCATGGTTTTTGAAGTCGACATAAACCGAGGTCCACGCTTGCAAGGTGGTTTGCGTGCCGACGATGTACCACGGGCGCTGCCGCGGGTCGTAGAGGCGCTGCTCGCGCACCGGCTCGCGCAGCGCGCCACCGATGTCGGTGAACTTGGAAAGCGTGCGCGGCTTGTCGGCCTGCAGCTTGACACGCCATTCGGCTTCGCTTTCCGAGAAGCGCCACAGGCCGACGAACTGGCCCAGCCGGTTGCCGTAGTAGGCGTAGTTGTTCGGGTCGCGGTGCAGGGTTGTCGCGATCCAGAGGCGGCTGCGCAGCACCGGCAGCTCGTCGCGAATATCGGCCGGCGCCGCGAGGCCACGCGGAAAGGCCGCTTCGAGCACCGCGCCCGAGCCGACCACATGACGTTCGACGGCCTGACCGATACGCTGCACGGTCTCGCGCAGCAGGCGGCCCGAGACCGTGTCGACCGCATGGCCAGCCGCGTTGTACGACAGCACCGCGACCGCCAACGCCAAGCCCAGTACCAATGCCACATACGGGATCGTCAACAACCACTGGAGCGGGATACGGGAAACTGCTTTCATCGGATCGAGCGCATCGGCCGTCGCGCGGGACTTTTTTAAGGTGCGCGATTATCGCGGCCCTCAGTCCACGCTCGGCGACTGCAGCGCAACGCATGCCGCAGCGCCGGTTCACCCGTCACATCGGCGTGACGCCGCAGCGACGAACCGCCCCGCTCACGGTTGCCGCAAGTGCCAGGCGCGGGGCCGCGAGAAGGTCTGAATGCCCAACGTCGACAATGTCAGACCGACGCCCGAATCGCCATGCCCCGACCACGGCAACCGCGGGCTCACGCGGTCGCAGCAGTTCCAGTACACGGTGCCGGCGTTGACCTGGCAGAGGATCGCTTTCGCGCGCGCTTCGTCTTTCGTGAACACACCGGCCGTCAAGCCGTAGCGCGAGTCGTTCATCAGCGTCAGTGCCTCGGCGTCACTCGCGACCTTCTGGATGCCGATGATCGGGCCGAAGCTTTCTTCGCGCATCAACGCCATCGTGTGGTCGACATGGCTGAACACGGTCGGCAGGTACCAGTTGCCGGGGCGATCGGTGAGGCGCGCGCCGCCGAGCAGCAAGACGGCGCCTTTGGCCTTCGCATCGGCCACTTGCGCGTCGAGCACGCCCAGTTGCGGCGCGCGGGTGATCGCGCCGATGTAGGTGTCTTCCGAGGTCGGGTCGCCGAGCGCAAAGCCCTTCACGGTCTCGACGAAAGCCGCCACGAAGGCATCGTGAATGCGCTCGTGCACATAGATGCGCTCGACCGAGCAACAGCTCTGGCCGGCGTTGTACATCGCGCCGTCGGCGAGCGACTCGGCGGCGGCTTTGACATCGGCGTCGTCAGCCACGTAGGTCGGATCTTTGCCGCCGAGCTCGAGCTGCAGCTTGATGAAGCGCGGGCCGACAACGGCTGCGATGCGCTGCCCGGTGGCATGCGAGCCGGTGAAGAACACGCCGTCGATTGTTTGCTCGAGCAGCGCCGCGCCGACCTCGCCCCCGCCGACCAGCGGCGCGAACACGTCGAGCGGCACGCCGGCTTCGTGCAACAGCCGCGCGATGTGCAGGCCCGTGAGCGTCGCGAACTCCGAAGGCTTGTAAAGCACCGCGTTGCCCGCCAGCAGCGCCGGCACGAACACGTTGCCGCCGACGAAGTACGGGTAGTTCCAGGCCGAGATGTTGACGATCACGCCGAGCGCATCGAAGCCGAGCACCTCGCGTGTGCCGCCGTCATCGTGGAGTTGGCGCGCGCCGATGGCAGCCTCGGCTTGCGCGATGAAGAAGTCGATGCGCGGCAGCAACCCGTTGACCTCGTTGCGCGACTGCCGGATCGGCTTGCCGACCTCGGCCGTCAGCGTTGCGGCGAGCGACTCGACCTCGGCCGCGATGCCGACACGAAAGCGCTGCATCGTCTCCATGCGCTCCTGCAGTGGCAGCGCGGCCCAGGCGGGTTGAGAGGCGCGCGCCGCAGCCGCGCGCTCGGCAACGAGTTCGGGCAAGGCAGCGGGCACCTCGGCGAGCAGCGCGCCGGTGGCGGGGTTGTAAATCTTCATCATGTCGCGTGCTTCTTCTTGAATGCACGGCCCCACGACGAGCGGGCGGCGCGCGCGGTGGCGAGAAAGTCGTTGAGGATCGGGCTGCCGTCGAGCTGATCGGTGTCCAGTGATTTCAGCGCGAGGAACTCGGGGTGCCATTGCATGCCGAACACATAGCTCGGCCCGCGCCAGCGGATCGCCTCGACGACGCCGTCGGGCACGCCCTGCGCTTCGACGACGAGATCCTGGCCCAGCACCTTGACCGCCTGATGGTGGATCGAATTGATCTTCGCCTGCTTGATGCCCGGGTACATCTTCGCGAGTTTGGTGCCGGCGATCAGGTTGACGCCGTGCAGCGCGCGTTCGTACAAATCGGCATCGCGGTGCGAGATGGCATGCGTCACCTGGGTCGGGATGTCCTGGAACAAGGTGCCGCCGAGTGCCACGTTGATGAGCTGGCAACCACGGCAGATGCCGATCACCGGCTTGCCGGCCGCGACGAAGGCGTTGAACAGGTCGATCTCGTAGCGGTCGCGCACGCGGTCGCCGGCCCACTCGGACGTCAGCGGGGTTTCGCCGTAGCTCTCGGGCGCGATGTCGGCGCCGCCCTGCAGCACCAAGCCGTCGAGGTGCTCCGCGTACGAACTCAGCCTGATGTCGCTGGGCTGAATCAGGCCCTCACTTTCGATCGCCGGGATCATCACCGCGAGCACGTCTTTGGCGAGCACCCAGTGCGCGACCGATTGTTCGAGGTAATGCAGCGTCTTGGTGTAGACGCCGCCGAGGTCGAGCACGGGGCCGACCGGGTGGTGAATGCGGGCGGAAATGCCGATGATCAGGGGTCGTGCCATCTCAGAATGCCTCGGTGAAGAACCGCTCGAAATCGGCTGACGTGCACACGCGCGGGTTCGTCGCATGGCAGCCATCGGCCGTCGCGATTTCGATCAACCGATCGAACTGCTCGCGCTTCACGCCGACCGCGGCCAGCCCCGACGCGATGCCGATCTGCTGCTTCAACTCTGCAAGCCACGGCACGAACGCGTCGCCCGACGACACGCCGACCCCATGCGCGAGCTCCGCGAACTCCGCGAGACTGTGCAAGCGCTGTCGCGCACCG
>JANLUW010000555.1:0-3193 GCA_031363645.1 Rhizobacter sp.
GCTCGAAGGTGACCGCGGCGTGTCGTTCATCAGCTCGCACGCGACGATGGACGCCGAGCACATGGTCACGCTGCGCAAGATTCTCAACACGATCACCGACGACGCCGCGCGCGAGGCGGTGGTCGAGTCGACCCTGGTCAACTTCCACCTACTCACGCGCGTGTTCGAGGCGGTATGAAGCCCGATGCAAGTGTGGCCCTCGCCACGCTGATGACGCGCCCATACAAGTACCTGCGGCTCGAATGGAGCGCCGAGCTTTCGGCGCTGCGGCTGCGCACCTGCGTCAAGCCGATCCAGTGCTACAGCCTGGCGGCGATGGGCGAACTGCAGCGCGTGCTGCAAGACATTGCCGACAGCCCAGGCCTGGTGCGCCATTTCGTCCTCACGTCAGACGTGCCGGGCGTCTTCAACTTCGGCGGCGACCTGTCGCTCTTCGTGCTGCTGATCCGGGCGCGCGATGTCGACTCACTGCGCATGTACGGCCGGCGCTGCGTCGATCTGGTGTGGTGGATGGAGAACGCATCGCGCCTCGGCGTCCACACCACCGTGCTGGTGCAGGGCGACACGCTCGGCGGCGGGCTGGAGTCGGTCATGCCGTTTCACAAAATCATTTTCGAGCGCAGCGCGCAGGCGGGTTTCCCGGAAGTGCTGTTCAACCTGTTTCCCGGCATGGGCGCCTGGAACTTCACGATCCGCAAGGCCGGCTTCGCGGTCGCGAACGAGATGATCCTGTCCGGCAGGCTCTACACCGCCGAGCAGTTGCAGCAGCGCGCGCTGGTCGACATGGTGGTCGAAGACGGCGAAGGCGAGGCCGCGATCGAGGCCATGCTGCGTGCCGTGAACCCACGCCTGCGCGGCACGCTCGCAGCGCTCGAGGCGCGGCGCCATGCCGCGCCCATCACTTACGAGTCGCTGATGGCAATCGTCGATCAGTGGGTTGAGACCGCGCTGCAACTGACCGACCGCGACCTGCGGCTGATGGAGCGGCTCGCCCGCGCCCAAGTGCGCAAAGCCGGCGGCGGTGACGAAGGCGCGGTGGCCGAGATCAAGCAGATCGAGCTCGACACCGCGTGGGACCAGGAGCGCACCGGCGTGACCGAATGGGGCGCGTTCGCCTGACAGGGCGATGCGCGGATCCATCGCCCGTTGGCTGGCCGGCGCGTCGGGTCAGAGCCAGTTCCGAAGCAACTCTTGCAGCTGATCGCGGGTGTAGGGCTTGGCGAGGTGGGCGTCCATGCCCGCCTCGCGTGAGCGCACCGCGTCTTCCTCGAACGCGTCGGCGGTGAGTGCCAACACCGGCAAGCGCGGCAGCCCCAAGCGCAACTCGCGTTTGCGGATCTCCTGCGTGGCGGCATAGCCGTCCATCACCGGCATCTGGCAATCCATCAACACCACGTCGACGCTGTGCGATTCCAGCTGCACCAGTGCCTCGCGGCCGTCGCTGGCTTCGAGCACGATCAGCCCGAGCGACTGCAGAACTTCGCGAGCGATCATTCGGTTCACGTCGTTGTCTTCGACGACGAGCACGCTGCCCATCAATATGGAGTCACCGTCGAGGCCGCCGAGCGAAGAGTCGGCCTGCGGCGCATGCACCGCAGCGCGATCGGGCTCCATCGCCAGCCCGAACCGGAAGCGCGAGCCCTGTCCCCCACGGCTTTTGACCTCGATCTTGCCGCCCATCGCCTCGACGATGCGCTGGCTAATCGCCAAGCCCAGCCCAGTGCCGCCGCGGCGCCTGCTGCGTGTGCCGTCGACCTGGTGGAACGGCTGGAACAGGCCTCCCAGCGCTTCCGGTGCAATGCCGATGCCGGTGTCGCGCACCTCGAAGGCCACGCCCGAAAGGCCGGCTGCGGCGTTCTGCGGCCCCATTCGCAGCACGATTTCTCCGCGCTCGGTGAACTTAATCGCATTGCCGACCAGGTTTAGCAGCACTTGTTTGAGGCGCTGCGAGTCGCCGAGCACCCACTCCGGGGCGTCGGGCTCGAGGTCGAGCGTGAGCTTGAGCCCTTTGCTTTCGGCATTGCCGCGAAACAGTGAGATGACCGAGACCGCGAGCGCGTGCAGCGAGAACGACGCGCTCGTCAGGTTCAACTTGCCGGCTTCGATTTTGGAGTGGTCGAGCACGTCGTTCAGGATCGTCATCAGCGACGCGCCCGACGACGAGGCCGTGCGCACCAGCCGGCGCTGGTCGGCGTCGAGCGGCGAGCGGCGCAGCAATTCGAGCGCGCCGAGCACGCCGTTCATCGGCGTGCGAATCTCGTGGCTCATCGTCGCGAGGAACTGCGACTTGGCCACGTTGGCCGACTCGGCCAATTCCTTTGCGCGCTGCAGTGAAGCGTTCGCTCGGTTGACCTCCTCGCTGTGGCGTAACGCGCGCGTCGTGGTGGCCTTGAACTCCGCCGACGCGCGGTAAACGGTCAAGCCGAAAACCAGCGCCAGCATGGCCACCGGCACCGAGCGCACCGGCTCGCTGACCAGGCTCACCACGATCAGCGCGCCCACTTGAAACCCGGAGAGGATCGCGAACGAACGGCCCACCAGTGGCATGAAAAACGCCGACACCGTGATCGATCCGAGCACCATACCGACGTAGGTGGTGCCGCTCGTGCCGCTCAACGCCGGATAGATGCCCAGCGTGCCGACGCTCCACATGGCGCCGGCAAGCGCCGCGTTGCCTTCGAGTTCGAGTCGCAAACTCTTTAGTTCCGACTCGGACAGCTTTTCGGCATCGGCATAGCGCCTCGATATGAACAGGCGCCATGCGGCGACGATGAGCCCGATGCCGCAGGCGACGACTGCCGCCAACGGGCGCCCGTTGCTGAAGCCGAACAACACGATGATCGCGACGCCCACGACCTGCATCGATACGCTGCGGGCAGAGTTGCGCAGGGCCAGCCTGACCAGCTCGCGACGCACGCCTCCATCGATCGACGCCTCAACGCTCATACCGGCCGAGCATAGCGCCCGCCGAGCGCCGAGGGGGGCGATCTTTGGGCGTTATGTGGAAACGCGGCCGGGGCCCACGCGATGCGTTTGTGACCGAGCGCGCAACTCAAGCCAGCCGGCCGTGACACTGCTTGTACTTTTTGCCGCTGCCGCACGGGCACGGGTCGTTGCGACCGACTTTCGGCACCTCGCCCACGGGCGTGGCCAGCTCGGCGCCTTGGCCGGGCTCGAAGGAAATGCTGCCGTC
>JANLUW010000647.1:0-2365 GCA_031363645.1 Rhizobacter sp.
GACTTCGGGTGAGAACTTTTTCGACTTGTTCATGGCTCAATCCTCTCAGAGAGTTGAGCCTCCTCAAAACCCGGGGCGGTTCAGTTCAAGACGGTGCTGCCGTCCTTGTCGTAGTTGTTGTTCCGCAGGCGTCCGACCACGTTCACGCGCGAACCCTTGCCGAGGTACTCGGCAGCGTTCTCGGCCTGCTTGCCCCACAGCGTCCACTGGATCGCGGTCGCTTCCTCGGCCCGGTCGTCGCCCGAACCTTTGCGCGTGTTGCTGATGACGGTCACGGTGCCCTTGGCGACGTCGCCGTCGCGACCCTTGACGAACTCGACCTTGACGGACGAAGCCAGACGGGCGTTGCGTTGTTCCACTCGTACGAATGCCATGATGAATGTCTAGTCGAGAGACACCAGCCGGAACCCGTCTTGAGTTCCTTCAAACCGATCCTCTCGTTTGGACTCACCTCGTCTCGCCCTGGGGCGACGGAAGTGGGGAGAGCCTCTTCCCTCACGGGAAGAGGTTGGAGCTGGATGGTGTGCAAACGCAGCCGAAGCGATGAGCCAGTTTCCCGGCCCACCGCATTGAAGATCCCCCCATCAGTCCCCCTCATGAAAGACGGGGGCGCAACTGGGGGGAGCGCGGTGGGTTGCACTTGCGATAAAGGCCGCAAAGAGAGGAATGAGGGCCCGCAGCACCGGCGAACGATATGACAGGTCTCTTGGCGCAGCGGATGCGCGGAGGAGCACGCCTCATCAGTGAGAGTCGGCTTCCCCGCGGCCGGCGTGACACCAAGCGGAGCGACTGGCGCGTTGGCCGAGTCGGCTCGATCACGTCATCGTCGGGCTTCTGGGCCCTCGTCGACCAAAGGTCAGCGGCCGCAGCGCAGGTTGCACAATCCTCGGCACCACACCCAGCAGAGGCGAGCGGGCAAACTGATCGATGCCTTGAGGCACGAGGCCCGATCCGCGACGCGCCTGCCGGCGAACTCGATCAAGCCGCAGACAAGAAGGAGCAGACGATGAGCATCAAGGAGACGAAGAGCGAACTCGCGGGCAAGACCATCGAATGGGCTGGCATCGTCGAGCGGCCGAGCGGCGATGCCGAGTTCCTGATGCGTTTCACCGACGGCTCCACTGCCACCGTCGCTGCCTGGCAGCGAGAAGGTCATTCGCTCCGCATGAACGTGGACCTCGCGCCGAACCCCAACCCGCAGACCGACGGCGGCACCATGTCGACTCGCGGCATCTAGGCCTGCACCAGACCGCGCCGCGCGGCAGCTACTCCCGTCCGCGTCGCGTCCAGCGGGATGCCGGCGCCCTGCACCGAAGAAAGTACAAAATGGCCCGCAGCGACAGCGAAGAGAACCGATCGGTCGCCCTCTACTGGGACTTCGAGAACCTGCACGCGGGCCTCGTCGAAGCCAAGTTCGGCGAGGGCTACTACGGCCGCCCCGACAACCGCTTCAAGCCGCAGGAAGCACTGATCGACATCCAGGCCATCGTCGAACTCGCCTCGTCGTTCGGGCCGGTGGCGATCAACCGCGCCTACTGCAACTGGCAGTGGTACGGCCGCGACCGTGATGCCTTGCTGCAGAGCGCCGTCGAACTGATCCAGCTGTTCTCCCCGGGAGCTTCTGCCAAGAACGGCGCCGACATCAAGCTGTGCCTCGACGCCACCGAGGACATGAGCCGCTTCGACCACCTCGGCACGATCATCATCGTCGGCGGCGACAGCGACTTCATGCCGGTGGCCCAGAAAATCAAGGCCGCCGGCCGCACGCTGATCGGCATCGGCACCCAGCCGAACACGAACCGCCACTGGGCCAAGAGCTGCCACGAGTTCCGGTACTACGAGAAGCTTGTCGAAGCGCCCGCAGCGGTCGAAGAGGTCAGGCACGACGCGGTCCAGCCGGCACCGCTACCGCCGCCGGACCCGGCCGCCGAAATGCTGGCGCGCGCCGTGCGCCTGCTGTCCGAGACCAAGGGCGAGGCCTGGGTCAACAAAGGAGCGGTCTGGCACATGATCAAGCGCCTGGACTCGACCTTCGATCCCAAGGACCACGGACACGCCAACTTCGCCGAGATGGTCAAGGCCCTCGATGCCGTCGTCGAACTCCGCAAGGGCGAGTCCGACCACATGCTGCGCTTGCGTTAGCTACAGCGGCCGGTGGTAGCTCAAGCCATCGGCATCCCGATGATCCGGTGCCGTGCACCACGCGATGAGCGCCAGCAGCGCGACCTGGATCGGCAGACGGAGCCACAACACCCAGACCGGAATCGCCGGAAACCGCTCGAGCTGCTGAAGCATGTAGACGTGACACGGGGTTACCGCGATCGTCAGCAGGAACAGACCGATGCCCGCCGCGCGACGCGTCGGA
>JANLUW010000441.1:0-2332 GCA_031363645.1 Rhizobacter sp.
GCGAAGCCGACACCGTGGTCGCCGCTCGGACTGCGCAACGACGGCAAGCCGGCGCTGCAGAAGCTCGAGGTGTACACCCGCGGCGACGTGGAGGTTCAGGACGAGGGCAGCCAGCTGCTCGCGCTGCTCGTCGGCGCGAAGCGCGGCGAGATGGTGGCCGATTTCTGCGCCGGCGCCGGCGGCAAGACGCTCGCGCTCGGCGCGGCGATGCGCAACACCGGCCGCCTCTACGCCTTCGACGTGTCGGGGCACCGCCTGTCGGCGCTCAAGCCGCGGCTCGCGCGCAGCGGGCTGTCGAACGTGCACCCGGTGCAGATCGCGCACGAGCGCGACGAGCGCATCAAGCGCCTGGCCGGCAAGCTCGACCGCGTGCTGGTCGACGCGCCCTGCTCGGGGCTGGGCACGCTGCGCCGCAACCCCGACCTGAAGTGGCGCCAAACGCCGCAGTCGATCGACGAGATGCGCATCAAGCAGGCGGCAATTTTGGCCAGCGCGTCGCGATTGCTGAAGTCGGGGGGTCGCCTTGTCTACGCGACATGCAGCCTGCTCGACGTCGAAAACGATGAGATCGCGCAGGCCTTCACGGCTGAGCGTGAGGCCGATTTCAAGGTTGTGCCGGCGGTCGAAGCGTTGACCAAAGCGCATGTGGCGCAGGCCGACACGCTGGTGCGCGGCGACTATCTGCGCCTGTGGCCGCATCGCCACGGAACCGACGGTTTTTTCGCGGCGGTGTGGGAGCGTCGTTGAGATCGCGCTGCACGCCCCGAAATAACTAACATTGATGGGCTCAAACCCGTCAGGTCAATGGGGTCAGGCGGGGCCTGCGCTCTACAATCGAGAGCTGTGTTTTAAGCAGACTCAAAAAGGTAAAAATGGATTCGTTGATGTTGGTTTGGGACGCGCTGATCAACTGGCTGGCCAATGGCCTGCTCGGGGCCTCGTGGTGGCAGGTGCTGTTGTTCGCACTCGTCGTCACGCACATCACGATCGCGTCGGTCACGATCTTCCTGCACCGCGCACAGGCGCACCGCGCACTCGAGCTGCACGCGATTCCGTCGCAATTTTTCCGCCTCTGGCTGTGGCTCACGACCGGCATGGTGACCAAGGAGTGGGTCGCGATCCACCGCAAGCACCACGCCAAGTGCGAGACCGAAGACGACCCGCACAGCCCGCAGACACGCGGCATCAAAGCGGTGTTGCTGACCGGCAGCGAGATGTACCGCGCCGAGGCCAAGGTCGAAGAAACCATTTCCAAGTTCGGTCACGGCACACCCGATGACTGGATCGAGCGCAACCTCTACACCCGCTTCAGTTGGCAGGGCGTGGGCGTGATGTTGCTGATCAATCTGGCGCTGTTCGGCGCGATCGGCGCGGCAGTGTGGGCGCTGCAGATGGCGTGGATCCCGATCACCGCGGCCGGCATCATCAACGGCATCGGTCATTGGTGGGGTTATCGCAATTTCGAAGCGCCTGACGCATCGACCAATATTTCGCCTTGGGGCATCCTCATTGGCGGTGAAGAGTTGCACAACAACCACCACACCTACCCGACCTCGGCCAAGCTGTCGGTCAAGCCCTATGAGTTCGACATCGGCTGGGCCTACATCCGCGCACTCGAGATGATGGGCCTTGCGAAGGTTCGCAAGACGGCGCCGCTGCTCAAGCTGGGCACCGTCAAGCCCGTCGCCGACGACAAGACGCTCGAGGCCATCATCGCCAACCGCTACGAGGTGATGGCCAAGTACGCGCGAAACCTGCGCCACGCGAGCCGGGCCGAAGCGCAGCGCCTGCGGGCCGAAGGCTCGGCCAGCGCCGCAAAGCTCGCTAACATGGAACTCGCCAAGCGCTGGTTGCACCGTGACGAAGACAAGATCCCGCATGCGGTGAAAGCGCAGATCGCGGCGGCTATCGAGCACAGCCCCGCCCTTGCCAAGCTGGTCGCGATGCGTGAGGAACTGCGATTGCTTTGGACGCGTACGAATGTTTCGGCCGACCAACTTGTGGCCGATTTGCAGGCTTGGTGCAAAAAGGCGGAGGAGAGCGGCATTGCCGCGCTGCAAGAGTTTGCGCTGAAGCTGCGGGCCGCGCACGCCTGAGTGCAGTCAGCGGAGACAGAAAGGGCCGCGATTGCGGCTCTTTTTTTGAGTGCTCGTTCGCCGCGGCGATCCACGCGGTCAACAAAAAACCCGCCATTTGGGCGGGTTTTTTTCGGCAGCGAAAAACGCTACGCGGGTTATCTCAACTTCGTTTCCTTGTAGGTCACGTGCTTGCGCGCCTTCGGATCAAACTTGATCATTTCCCGCTTTTCGGGCGTGGTCTTCTTGTTCTTGTC
>JANLUW010000011.1:0-7330 GCA_031363645.1 Rhizobacter sp.
TTGACCAGGGTCGACTCGACCACCGCCTCGCGCGCGGCGTCGTCGGTGATCGTGTTGAGAATCTTGCGCAGCGTGACCATGTGCTCGGCGTCCATCGTCGCGTGCGAGCTGATGAACGACACGCCGCGGTCACCTTCGAGCAGCAGCGATTCGCGGATCGCCGCGGAAAACGTGCCGCCGTAGACCGAGGCGATCACCTCGAGCGCATACATCATGCCGAGCACCGTGCACGGGTGGCGCCGGTCGGCGGCCCAGTGGTTGTAGCCGTTGAGTGCCAGCGTGTTGATCGACGCCGCGTGCGCGCGGGTGACGGCATGGCTGACACCAACGGCCTCCAGGTCGTTCATCACCCACTCCTCGTGCCCGGACTCTTCGTGCATGTGTTCGTAGAGAAAGTAGCGCACCTGTCGATGGTCATCCGACACACGGCTGGCCGCCGCAGCGCAGACCGGGTTGAAGTGCCAGACCACGTGGTACAGCTCGAGCAGCAGCCTGCGGTAGCGCTCGATGTCCATGCCGTGCGCGACGGCGTCGAGCACGACGGGGTTGGTCTCGAAGTCACGGCGCGCTTCATCAGTGCGCATGACCAGATCAGCAAAAAAGGGCAGCATTCTGGGTTCCCGACAACGTTGTTTTTTGCATCGTCGATGCATATTCCCGACCGACTCTAAGCGAGCCGCGTGAATGTGAACATCGGGAAGCCTTACAGGTGCCCCCATGGCCGCCGCGCCGGCGGTTCCTACAATCAGTTGCTCCCCCTGTCACTGCGAACCACGCCATGCCCGTCAACCTGCACGCCCCCGATCCGAAGAGCCTTCACCCCGTGCCCGGCATCGAGCTCGGCATCGCGATGGCGGGCGTGCGCAAGGCCAACCGGCGTGACCTGACGGTGGTGACGATCGCCGAGGGTTCGACCGTGGCGGGCGTGTTCACGCAAAACCGCTTTTGTGCCGCGCCGGTGCAGCTTTGCCGCGTGCATCTGGCCCATGGCACCGCCCCGCGCGCGATCGTCATCAACACCGGCAATGCCAACGCCGGCACCGGTGTAGACGGCCTGGCGCGCGCGCTGGCGACCTGCGTCGCGCTGGCGGGCCACATGAACATCGCGCCCGAGCAGGTGCTGCCGTTCTCGACCGGCGTGATCATGGAGAGCCTGCCAGTCGACCGCATCGTCGCCGGCCTGCCCGCAGCGCTGGCCGACCTGGCCGCCGACCACTGGGGTGCTGCCGCCGAGGCGATCATGACGACCGACACGCTGCCTAAGGCCGCCTCGGTGCAATTGCAGATCGGCGGCAAGACCGTCACCGTCACTGGCATCGGCAAAGGCGCCGGCATGATCCGCCCGAACATGGCCACGATGCTCGGCTTCGTCGCGACCGATGCCGTGATCGCGCCCGCATTGGTCCAGGCGCTCGTCACCGATGCCGCCGATCAGTCGTTCAACCGCATCACGATCGATGGCGACACCTCGACCAACGATTCGTTCGTGGTGATCGCCACCGCCATGGCCGGCCACGCCGAGATCACGCAATTCACGTCGGGCGACGGCAAGGCGTTGCGCGACGCGGTCGTCGCAGTCTCGCGTCAGCTCGCGCAGGCGATCGTGCGCGACGGCGAGGGCGCGACCAAGTTCATCACCGTGCAGATCGACGGTGGCCACACCGAAGCCGAATGCCGCCTCGCGGCCTACGCGATTGCGCACTCACCGCTCGTCAAGACCGCGTTCTTCGCGAGCGACCCGAACCTCGGGCGCATCCTCGCGGCGGTTGGCTACGCCGGTATCGACGACCTCGACCAGACGAAGATCGACCTGTTCCTCGATGACGTGGCCGTCGTGAAAGACGGCGGGCGCTTGGCCGACTACCGCGAGGAAGACGGCGCCCGCGTGATGAAGCAAAGCGAGATCACGGTGCGCGTCGACCTGCACCGCGGCGCGGCGTCGACGACGGTGTGGACGTGTGATCTCAGCTACGACTACGTCAAGATCAACGCGGACTATCGGAGTTGATGAAAGGCAGCGACTGGCGCGTCGCGGCCCGCAGTAGCCACAGTGCTGCGCCGGCCGCGAGCAAGTGCTTCAGCGTGTGGCCGCTGGTGAAGCCGAGCGCGTCGAGAACGGTGTGGTCGGCGAGCTGCATCAACTTGGCCGCGGCATAAAGGCCGAGCACCATCCACCAGTCGCTGTCGCGCAGCGCGTGTCGACTCTGCGCCGGCAACTTCAACAGCAACGCGATCGGCGCGAGCAGCATCGGCAGGAACTGCACGAACAAATAGGGGCGCAGATCGCCCACGCCGTGACGCTCGCCGAACCACCACAGCGCGACCGCAGCCGTGGCGGTCAGCACCACGACCGACAGGCTTGACGTGCTGCACCAGCGCGCATCCACTCGCTCCGGCAGCAATGCGCAGGTCAGCAGCGCGCAGGCCCATGCGATCGGCAACCGGTCGAACACGAGCGCGCCATTGCGTGGCGCCCCGTGGTAGATCGCCGACCCGAACGCGGTGCAAATCAGCGCGAGTGCGAAGCCGCGCCAGACCAGAGGGCCAGGCTTCTCGCAACGCGCATGTGCGCGCCACGTCCACGCTCCGATCAATGCGAACGGCAGGTTGCTCAGCACGTTCTCGGCGTTCGGGATCGTGCGGCAGTGAGCCCCGTCACCGCAAGTTGCCCGCACGCAAGAGGCGCGCGGCGCGTCCACGGGTATCGTCCACCGGCCCGCGAAAATCCACAGCCGAGTGGAGCCAGCACAACGCCGCGGTATTGCGTTGGCGCAGTCCTCGCCGCTAGGATTCCTGTTTAACGTCTTTCGATTGCACACGAAATGAATCAGCCGCTCCGACCCGCCCAGCACACTGCTCCGCGCGGTGCGGCGTTCGTTGGCGGTCGCTGGCTCGACACCTGCATCGCGCCGGGCCTCGTCGTCGATTCGAACCGACCGGCGATCGACACCGCCATTGCCATCGCCATCGCACGTGGGCTGCTCAGGCAGTTCGGCGCGGCGCATTAGTCACCTCGGCATCCGCTTCTGACCCAGGAGCTTTCGCTGAGAAGTCAGCGGAAGAATCGGATACACGGCTCCTTCCTTTCGCTGCACCGGGTCCACCGACCCATCAGGGCATCCACCCGATGCCCCGCGCGAAATGAAGAAGAAAGAGGTACGGACCATGAAACAGGTCTTGATGAATTTGTGGCGTGGCTGGCGAGGCCGCTTTCGCCTGCCTGCCGACGATCTGTTGCGCAATGCGACCTATCGGCGGCTCTGGAGATCGATCCTGATCAGCTCGTTCGGTGGGCAGGTCACGATGCTCGCGCTGCCACTCACCGCTGCAGTCTTGCTGCACGCGAGCCCGACGCAAATGGGCCTGCTCACGGCGATGGAGATCGCGCCCTTCGTGCTGTTCTCGCTGCCTGTCGGCGTGTGGCTCGACCGTGTGCGCAAGCTGCCGATCTACATCGCCGGCGAAACGCTGCTCGCCTTCATCGTCGCGAGCGTGCCGCTCGCATGGTGGATGGGCTGGCTCTCGATGGGCTGGATGTACGCCTGCGGCTTCTTGCTCGGCACGATCTCGACGGTCGCCGGTGCAGCCGCGCAAATCGTGTTGACGCAGGTCGTGGCACGCGAGCGGCTGGTCGCGGCGCACGCGAAGAATGCGCTCGCGATGTCGGGCGCCGAGGTCGCCGGGCCTGGGCTGGCGGGCGGGTTGATCAAGCTCGTCGGCGCGCCGCTCGCGCTGCTGGTCGACGCCACGATGTTTGATTGCATCGGCGGCCATCCTGCGCGGCATCGTCATCTTCGAAGACCTGCGGCCGCGTGCCGATGCGCACTTCATGCGCGACCTGCGCGCGGGCGTGCGCTTTGTCGCCCGGCACCGCTTGCTGGTGGCGCTGGCCGCAGCGGTCGGTGTCTGGCAGATGTGCCACAACGCGGCGCTCGTCGTGCAGATTTTGTTCGCGACGCGCACGCTGGGCTTGTCGGAGCAGGCCGTCGGGCTGAGCTACATGGGCATGGGCGTGGGCACGATCGTCGCGAGCGTTTTTGGCAGCCGCATCAGCCGGCGCATCGGGCCGGGGCCGTGCCTGGTGCTCGGCTTCGCGGTCTGCGGCGCCGGCTGGCTGCTGCTCGCAGCGGCACCAGCCAACGCGTTCGGCGTGGCCGCGTTCGCGCTCATGCTGAAGCTGTTCTCGACCGGTGCGGTGCTGGTCTTCATCAACTTTCTGGCGCTGCGCCAGGCGGTCACGCCGCCGCACCTGCTCGGGCGCATGACGAGCACGATGCGCTGGTTGATCCTGATCCCGGCCGGGCCGGGCGCGCTGCTCGGCGGCTGGCTCGGCGAGCACTACGGCCTGCGTTCGTCGCTCGCGTTCGCCGGCTGCAGCGCGCTGCTGCTCGCGATCGTGGCATGGCGCGCGCCGGTGATTCGCGATGTGCATACGCTGCCGCAAGCCGAGCGCGAGCACGACTGGATCGGCGCCGAGGCCGACGTGCGGCCGGAACGCGCTGCGGCTGAACCAGGTTGACGGAGACGATGACGATGGAACCCCTGCTCGAAGACGTGCCCGAGCGCATCGAGACCGCGCGGCTGATCCTGCGCATGGCGCGCTGCGACGATGCGGCAGCGATGAACGCGGCGGTGTGCGAATCGCTCGACGACCTGCGCGTCTACATGCCGTGGGCGCAGTCCGCACCTTCGCTCGCACAAAGCAACGCCGATTGCCGCCGCATGCAGGGCAAGTTTTTGCTGCGCGAAGACCTGTCGTTGTTCATCTTCGAGCGCCATGCTGACGGCAGCGAAGGCGAGTTCATCGGCGGCACCGGGCTGCACCGTATCAGCTGGATCGTGCGGCGCTTCGAGCTCGGCTACTGGTGTCGCACCAGCCGCCAGGGTCAAGGCTTCGTCACCGAAGCTGCGCTTGCCGTGACGCGCTTCGCCTTCGATCAGCTGCGCGCGCGGCGTGTCGAGGTGCACATGGACGACGCCAACGAACGCAGCTGGAAGGTCGCGAAGCGCGCCGGCTTCGTGTTCGAGGGCGTGTTCCGCAGCGATTCGCTCGACCCGCTCGGCGCCGTGCGTGATACGCGGCTGTACGCGCTGATCGGCGCAGGGCCGGAGACCGGCGAGTCAGTCGTGAACGCCTGAGCCGCTTGGGGAAAAACGATCGACCGCGTCGGTGATGATGCCGTCGATGCCGAGTTCGATGAGGCGCCACGCTTCGGGCTCGTCGTTGACGGTGTAGACCAATGCGCGCATGTCGGCGCCATGCAGTTTGGCGATCATGGCCGCGTCCATGATCCGAAAGTTGGTCACCACCGCGCTGCAGCCCAGCGCCTGCGCTTGCTCGAACCAGCCGTCGCGCAAGGTGTCGAGCAGCAGGGCGCGCGGCAATGCGGGGGCTGCATCGCGCGCGGTCTGCAGCGCTTCGGGTTGAAACGAACTGAGCAGCGGCGGCACGTTTTTCTTGGCCCACAGCCGTGCCGCCTCCGCTGCCACGACGCGCCCGGTTCGCGCTTCGTCGCCCGGTGTCGGCTTGATCTCGATGTTCAGCGCGAAGCCGTTGCGGATGCAGTACGCAGCGATGCCCTCCAAGCTTGGCAGCGGCTCGCCCGCGAAGCTGCGGCCGTGCCAGCCACCGGCATCGAGGCGCGAGAGTTCACCCCACGTCGAATGCGACGCCGGGCCCCGGCCCGAAGTCGTGCGCTCGAGCTCGGCGTCGTGCAGCAAAAACGGCACGCCGTCGGCGCTCAGCTTCACGTCGCATTCGAACCCGCGGTAGCCGTGCGAGGCGCCGGCACGAAACGCCGCGAGCGTGTTCTCGGGCGCCAGCTTGCCGGCGCCGCGGTGCGCGATCCACAAGGGATACGGCCACGCCTTCATCCTTCAGATCCGCTTCGTCGTCGTCGCGTCGAACCAGTGCAGATGCTCCGGCGTGGTGGTCAGCGAGACCGTGTCGCCGACCTTCGGCGGCACCAGCGTCGCGTCGATCCGCACCGTGAACAGCGTGTCGCCGACGTGGCCGTAGACCAGCCTTTCGGCACCGAGCATCTCGAGCGCCTCGACCCTGAGCTGCCAGCCTGCCGTGTTGCCTTGGCTCAGTTCGGCGTGCTCGGGCCGCACCCCGAGGATCAACTCGCCGCTGCGCGGCGCCGCGGCCGGCAGCGTCAGTGTTTGCCCGCCGGCAGTGAAGCGCGAGCCATCGGCGCTGCCTTTGATCAGGTTCATCGGCGGTGAGCCGATGAAGCTCGCGACGAAGGTGGTTGCGGGCCGGTGGTACACCTCGTCGGGCGTGCCGATCTGCTCCATTCGGCCCGTGTTCATCACGATCATGCGCTGCGCCAGCGTCATCGCCTCGACCTGGTCGTGCGTGACGAACAGCGAGGTCACGCCGAGGTCGGCATGCAGCTTTTGAATCTCGAGCCGCGTTTGCGCGCGCAGCTTGGCGTCGAGGTTCGACAGCGGTTCGTCGAACAAGAACACCTGCGGCTGGCGCACGATCGCGCGACCCATCGCGACGCGCTGGCGCTGCCCGCCCGACATCTCGCGCGGCTTGCGCTGCAGAAAGGGCCCGAGCTCGAGAATCTTCGCGGCCTTGTCGACGCGCACCTTGATCTCGGCCATCGGCACCTTGGCGATCTTCAGGCCGTACGCCATGTTGTCGAACACCGTCATGTGCGGGTAGAGCGCGTAGTTCTGGAACACCATCGCGATGTCTCGGTCGCTCGGCTCGGTGTCGTTGACGACGCGCCCGCCGATCGCGATCTCGCCTTCGGTGATTTCCTCAAGGCCCGCGACCATGCGCAGCAGCGTGCTCTTGCCGCAGCCCGAGGGCCCGACGATGACGATGAATTCGTGGTCGGCGATCTCGGCACTTACGCCGTGGATGACCTGGTTGGCCTTTGGGCCGCTGCCATAGCGCTTGACGACGTTTCTGAGAGAAATGGATGCCATGTGCGTGTGTGTTCTCGGTTTCTATTTTTCCGTATCCACCAGGCCCTTGACGAACCAGCGCTGCATGAAGATCACGACGATCGCGGGCGGCAGCATCGCCATGATCGCGGTGGCCATCACGATGTTCCACTCGTTGCCGGAATCACCGCCGGCGATCATCCGCTTGATGCCGACGACGACCGGGTACATGTCTTCGCTGGTGGTTGCCAGCAGCGGCCAGAGATACTGGTTCCAGCCGTAGATGAACTGGATCACGAACAGCGCAGCGATCGAGGTTTTCGACAGCGGCAGCAGCACGTCGATAAAAAAGCGCATCGGGCTGGCGCCATCCATTCGCGACGCCTCGGTCAGCTCTTCGGGAACTGTCAGGAAGAACTGGCGAAAC
>JANLUW010000027.1:0-5334 GCA_031363645.1 Rhizobacter sp.
GCGAGTTGCGGCATTTTCAGCCCGTGCGCTGCCAATGTTTCCTTGATTGCAGCGGCGATCGCCGACTGGTTCCACTCGATCGATACGAGCTTGCCGCGCAAGGTTTGCAGCGCGGGTTTCACGGCCTCGGTCACGTGCGCGGCGAGGTCTTCGGCGCTCGGGCTCACGTCGGCAAAGTACATCGCAAGCCAGTCAGTCAGCTCAACGGTCGTGGCACAGCGGTCTTTGAACAGCGCGCACATGCGGTTCAATAATTTCCCCGCCGCCATCTCGATGCCGCGCCGCTCGAACTGCGTGACCACGAGCGCTGCGAGCTCGGCGTCGTCGGTCGCCTTGATGTAGTGCGCGTTGACCCACGCGAGCTTGGCCGCGTCCCACTGCGCCGGGCTCTTCGACAGGTGTTGGCCGTCGAACCATTGCACCAATTGTTCGCGGCTGAAGAGCTCTTCGTCACCGTGGCTCCAACCGAGTCGCGCGAGGTAGTTCAACATCGCTTCGGGCAAGTAGCCATTTTCTTCGTACGCCGTCACGCTGACGGCGCCGCGCCGCTTCGAGAGCTTTAGCCCGTCGGGCCCGAGGATCACCGGCACGTGGCCGAACAGCGGCAGCGGAGCACCGAGCGCGTTGAAGATGTTGATCTGCCATGGCGTGTTGTTGACGTGCTCGTCACCGCGAAAAACGTGGCTGATGTTCATGTCCCAATCGTCGACGACCACGCAAAAATTGTAGGTCGGCACGCCATCGGCTCGCACGATGACGAGGTCGTCGATCTCGCGGTTGTTGATCGTGATACGGCCTTTGACGAGGTCGTCCCAACTCACGTCGCCGTCGAGCGGATTGCGAAAGCGCACGACCGGCGGCACATCGGTCGCAATCGACGGCAGTGTCTTGTCCGGCTCGGGGCGCCAACGGCCGTCGTAGTGCGTCTTCTCGCCGCGCGCTTTTTGCGCATCGCGCATCGCAGCGAGCTCGTCGGGCGTGCTGTAGCAGTGGTAAGCCGTGCCGGCCGCGAGCATCTGTTCGACGACTTCGCTGTAGCGATCCAGCCGCTGCATCTGGTAGGCCGGACCTTCGTCGTAGTCGAGGCCGAGCCAGTGCATCGAGGCGAGGATCTGGTCGACGGAATCTTGGGTCGAGCGCGCGACATCGGTATCTTCGATGCGCAGCACAAACTCGCCGCCGAAGTGGCGCGCATAGGCCCACGAGTACAGCGCGGTGCGCGCGGTGCCGAGGTGCAAAAAACCAGTCGGCGATGGCGCGATGCGCGTTCTTACTTTGCGGGTTGTCGTCATGTGTTCAGGGTGCTGAGGCCGCGCTGCAGGTCGTCGATCACGTCCAGCGGGTGTTCGAGGCCGACAGCCAGGCGCACCAGGCCTTGCCCGATGCCGGCCGCTCGGCGTTGGTCTTCGGAGAGGCGCCCGTGCGAGGTGGTGGCGGGGTGCGTGATGATGGACTTGGTGTCGCCGAGGTTGGTTGCGATCGAGAGCACGCGGGTCTTGTCGATCACGTGGAAGGCGTTCGCTCGCGCGGCATCGGGCGACGCGCTTCGAACATCGAACGACAGCAAAGCGCCGCCGAGCGCCGACTGCTGCCGCATTGCCAACGCGTGCTGCGGATGCGAAGCGAGGCCGGGGTAGTAAACCCGCGCGACTTCGGGTTGCTGCTCGAGCCACTGCGCGACTTGCAGCGTGTTCGCGCTCTGCGCGCGCATGCGGATGTCGAGCGTCTCCATGCCCTTGAGCAGCACCCACGCGTTGAAGGGCGAAAGCACCGGGCCGGTCGTGCGCATGATGGGGCCGAACACGTCTTTGATCAGCCGACCGGGGCCGGCGAGTGCGCCGGCCATCACGCGACCCTGTCCGTCGAGGTACTTGGTGCCAGCGTGCATCACGATGTCCGCGCCGTGCTCGATCGGGCGCTGCAGCGCGGGCGAGCAGAGGGTGTTGTCTACCGCCAGCACCGCGCCGGCATCGTGGGCGAGTTCGGCCAACGCAGCGATGTCGCAGACGTTCGTGAGCGGATTGGTCGGCGTCTCGGCGAAAAGCAGCTTCGTGGCCGGAACGAGCGCAGCCCGCCATTCGGACAAATCCGTTTGCGAGACGAAGCTGGTGCGCACGCCGAACTTCGCGAATTCCTTGGCGAACAGGTTGATCGTCGAGCCGAACACCGACCGCGAGCAGATCACGTGGTCACCGGCCTTTAGCAAGCCCATGCCGAGCATCAGGATGGCGCTCATGCCACTGCTCGTGGCGATCGCAGCCTCGGAACCTTCCATTGCCGCCAACCGCGCTTCGAAGCTGCGCACGGTCGGGTTGCTGGTGCGCGAGTAGGTGAAGTCCTCGGAGTCGGCGAAGCGGCGCGCCATCGTCGCGGCATCGGGCTGGATGTAGGCGCTGGTCAGGAACAGCGCCTCGGAATTTTCGCCGTGCTGGCTCGGTGCGAGTGCCGTGCGCACCGCTAGCGTTTCGCGGCGCAGGCCTTTGGGCAACACCGCGCGGGCGATGCGGCGGTTCTCGTCGCTCTGGTCGCGCTCGCCCGTCTTGTCATCTCGTGCTGTCATGCGACCTCGCCACTCTGCAACGCGAGCCGTGATCGATCACCGCTCTCTTCGTCGTCGCCTTGTGCCTTGCGCTGCGCCGCCATCGCAGTGAAATCGGCAACGGTCACGTCACCGGTGATGTAGTGGCCGTCGAAGCATGAGGCCTCGAAGCTGCGCACCAGCGGATTAAGCGCGCCGACCACACGCTTCATTGCATCGACATCCTGGTAGATCAGCGCATCGGCACCGATAAATGCGCGGATCTCTTCAATCGTGCGGCCGTGTGCGATCAGCTCTTCGCTGGTCGGCATGTCGATGCCGTAGACGTTCGGAAAGCGCACCGGCGGCGCGGCCGAGGCCATGTAGACCTTGCGCGCACCGGCGTCGCGCGCCATCTGCACGATCTCCTTGCTGGTGTTGCCGCGCACGATCGAATCGTCGACCAGCAACACGTTGCGGCCCTTGAACTCGACACCGATCGCGTTGAGCTTTTGCCGCACCGATTTTTTGCGCTCGCCCTGCCCCGGCATGATGAAGGTGCGGCCGACGTAGCGGTTCTTCACAAAGCCTTCGCGATACGGCTTGCCGATGCGCTGCGCGAGTTGCATTGCCGAAGGCCGGCTCGATTCGGGGATCGGAATCACCACGTCGATCTCGTTCGGCGGCACGGTCGAGATCAGCCGCTGCGCAAGTGTTTCGCCCATGTTCAAGCGCGCCTGGTAGACCGAGATGCCGTCCATGATCGAATCGGGCCGCGCAAGGTAGACGTACTCGAACATGCACGGATTCAAGCTCGGGTTCTCGGCGCACTGGCGCGCGTGCACGGTGCCTTCGAGGTCGATGAAGATCGCTTCCCCCGGCGCCACGTCACGCAGCACCTTGTGGCCCGTGCCTTCGACCGCGACCGATTCGCTGGCGACCATCACCTCGCGCCCTTCGGCGCCCACGCCTTCACCGAGGCACAGCGGCCGGATGCCGAACGGATCGCGAAACGCCAGCAGTCCATGGCCAGCAATCAGAGCGACCACCGCATACGAGCCTTTGATCCGCTTGTGCACCGCGCGCACGGCGGCGAACACGAGTTCGGGCGTCAACGGTTTGTCGCGCGTGACCGAGGCGAGCTCGTGCGCGACGACGTTGATCAGCACCTCGGTGTCGCTGGTGGTGTTGATGTGGCGGCGATCGATGTCGACGAGCTCCTTCTTGAGCTCCAGCGCATTCGTCAGGTTGACGTTGTGCAAGAGCACGATACCGAACGGCGCGTTGACGTAGAAAGGTTGCGCCTCTTCTTCGCTGTACGCGTTGCCTGCCGTCGGGTAGCGCACCTGGCCGAGGCCCACCGTACCCGGCAGGCCCCGCATGTTGCGGGTGCGGAACACATCGCGCACCATGCCGCGCGCCTTGTGCATGAAGCACTTAGTGCCCTGCATCGTGACAATACCGGCGGCATCTTGGCCGCGGTGCTGCAGCAGCAGCAGTGCGTCGTAGATCAGTTGATTGACTGCGCCTTTGGAGATGACGCCGACGATGCCGCACATGGTTCTGGCCCTGGGTTCAACCCGCCGTGCGTGTCGTCACGCCGTCGGGTTTTGAGGAGGAGTATTGACGTTGAACAGCGGCCGCAACTCGTGCAGCACGGTGTTCAACCAGGCTACGCCCTGCGAGCGCTGCCATGCCGTCGACCGGCTCCACGGTGACGCACCGATCACGATGGCGAACACGAGCAGCACGACCAAACCCCGCGCGAAGCCGAAGCTGGCGCCGAGCAACCGATCGAACACGCTCAGTGGCGTCGCTCGGATCAGCACCCGCACCAGCCGCGCGGTCAGGCTCCAGGCCACCAGCGCGACGAGAAACACAGTGGCGAAGGTCGCACCGTAGTTCAGCTTCGAACCCGGTTCGCCGATGTGCAGATAGCCGACGAGCATCGGCGTCAGCCAGAGCCCTGCGAACCAGGCAGCGAACCAACCCGCCAGCGAGAGCAACTCGAACACGAAACCGCGAGTCAAGCCGACCAGCATCGACAGCAGCAAGAAAGCTGCCAGCGCGATGTCCACCCATCCCAGGTCGATGGTCATGCGCATGCGTCACAGCGTGAGAACGACCGCACTCAGGCCGGCGCCTTTGGCCTTGGCCATTGCCTTGTCGGCTTCGTCACGCGTACCGAACGGACCGACGCGCACGCGAATTCGGTTGCCCGATGCCGTGCTCGCGACTTGCGTGTAGGTCTTCAGCCCGAGCTTCTCGACCCTCGATCGCGTGTCTCGCGCCGCGCCCGCGTCGGCAAAGGCACCCACCTGCACGATGAACCGGCCCGCCTCGCCGGATGCCGCCGCGGGCTTGCCTTCAAGCAGCGCTTTGGCACGCGCTGCGTCGCTGCTCAACGTCGATGGCTTGACCTCTGGTTTTGGCTCGGGTTTGGTCACAAGCGCGGGCGTCACGACAGCGGGCTTGGCCTCCGCTTTAGAAGCGGCAGCCGGTGCAGCAGCCACCGCAGGCGCCACAACCACTGCGGCTGGCGGACGCCCCGCCTCTTCGCGCGATTCGGTGATGACGTCGTTCGGTGCGGCAGCCACCGGAGAAGAACCCGGCAGACTCGCGGCAGACGAATTTGCAGCGGGCGCACGTGCCGCCGGCATCACGAGCGCCTGTGCACCCTCCTTGCGCGGCACCTCGATCGGGATATCGACCTGAATCGGTCGCGGCTGGGTCTCGAAAACGAGCGGGAAACCAATGATGCCGATGACCACCAGCACCGCGGCGCCGATGAGGCGCTGGCGGGCCCGCGTTCGAGC
>JANLUW010000077.1:0-3089 GCA_031363645.1 Rhizobacter sp.
GACCAGCAGCGGGATCAGTGCCTTCAGCCGTTTGCCACAGACCCGATCTGCCGCCTCCCACAGCATCGTCAGCGCCTGCCGAACCCCCACGTCGTAGAGACGATTGCGTGCCGAAGCAGCACTCGTCTTCGTAACCTCGTCGCGTAGAACCCGGATCGCATGCTTGCGGTGATAGCCGGTCAGGGCCACGAACTCGTCGAGGATCTTGATCCGGTCGCCGAACGGCGCGCTGCGATACCGCTGCCGCAGCGCCTCCACCAACTCCTTGCGCGTTGTCATGCTGATTTGCCTCGTCACGTTGTTCTGCCCCCGCCGGACAATCCGACGGGTAGCAAATTACGTGAGGCAACAGGTCATCACGAGTAGCAGTTCTGATGCGGAAATGCGAACACGTTCGGCCACGCTGCTTGACGCTATCCAGCCAAGCGGATACGACCGCGTCTCGGCGACCTGGATCGCGCGCTGCGTTGTGGAAGGCCGCAGTGATTAGCTTCCGCGATTTGCACTCGGCACCGCACGTCGAGACAATTAAGGCGGCCGACCTGGTCAGGACGGCTAACTCAACTCGCATCGAGGAGAAATCAGATGAAAACGTCGAAGAACTTGGCTTTGCGCCATTTTCTCGGTTTGGTGGCCACGCTCTTGTGCGCTAGTTCGGCTGGAGCAGCGGTGTCGTGCCACAAGATTAATGCCAAAGGGGTTGGACAGGACCTTGGCGGCGGTCTGACCCAGGCGCAAATCATCGGCGGCGGCTTGCTGCACGGCACCACTGCGGGCAACTTTACCGTCGTCGGGGGCTCGCCTCCGGTGCTGCTGATCAACGTAACGGTCACGTTTACAGTCAACAAAGGGACCTTGACCGTGCAGGTCAGCGGCAGCTTCGACATATCGGACCCGTCTGATGCGAAGTTTGTGGTCTCAGGGCCGGTCACGGCGGCCACGGGTCAGCTCGCAGGCGCGACTGGAACCTTGATGATCGACGGTGACGAGAGCTTGGCCACGGGCAAGTTCACTGAGGAGCTCTCCGGTCTCATCTGCGTTAACTTGGCACCGTAAGCAGCAACTTTGGATCGAACCGACAGGGGCCGCCCTACCGCCAGTGGAGGCGGACCCTCTCGTTCATGCGGATCGCTTGCCCACGCATCTCGTGTCGGAGATTCAGGCGACCTTCCGAACAAGCGTCCGAAAAGCAGCCGTCAGGCAAGGACTGCTCCTGGCCGGGACCACCCGTTCGCGACGCTGGTCGACAGCTGCCGCTGGAAAATCTGGCAATCACGCCGAAGGACGGCTGCCGGGTTTCGCCTCGAACTCACCGTCCCGGCCACAGAAGCCGCCGTTGGCTACAGCCCGCTTGCAGGCTGCTAGCTGGTGCGATGAGCGCCCGTTCGTTGCCGCCTCCCTTGTATCGGCAGTCCCGAGCCTACTTCCAGACTGTGAAGGGCACGTCCACGAACACATCGAGCGTCGTCTTCTTCTTGTCGGTGTCCCAGTTGAGCTTCAAGCCGGCCGTCAACCCGCCCACCGCGTTCTCGGCCAGACAAAGCGGCACTTCGACCGCTGTGAACTTCTTTGTCATGTCGCACGGCAGCAAGGTGCGACCTTCGACGGTCAACACGCTACTGGACTTCGCCGACGGTGCACCGAGCGATCAGCCGACACATTCGACGGTTGGCTTGGTCGCCCCTGTGGGGCATCTGGCGGTGGGATCCTGATCCTTGTAAGGGTCTTATGGCGATCCCATCCCAACGAGACGAACGACGTTTGGCTGGAATGGGCATACGCCACCACGAGGTCCGACGACGATTGTCAGAGGTGCTCTTCGGCAACGTGTTGAGGTCGTAGTAGGTCGCGGTACCCAGACCGATCTTTCCGCTCACTGCGATTCACCATCTCCTTGACATCGGGCGCGCTCTGAGCAACCCCACCTTTGGTAGATCGGCCGGCGCGTATTTCGAGAAGTTCGTCTTCCGGCAGTCGAGCTTCGCGGCCTCCTCGGGCTTGACATCAAAAGACTTTTCGGTCATCCGCAGCCTCAAGCCCGGGCCCGCCTCATGCTGCCTGCCGCAGGCGGCGGTCGAACAGACTGAACAGGCGCTCGTAGTGACGCTCGGCGGCCGGCCGGTCGTAGATGCCGGCCCGCAGCGGGAAGACGAAGCCATGCTCCACCTTCGGGTACCACTCGATGCGGTGCGGCGTGCCCGCCGCATCCAGGGCCGTTTGCAGGGCCGCGATGTCGGCCGACGGTGCCCATTTGTCGATCTCGGCGCAAGCGAAGTAGCTCTCGCAGTGCACCTGGGCGGCAATGCGGTGCGGTGAGTCGGGCGCCTCGGTGGCCATGTTGGCGCCGTGGATGGAGGCGATGCAGCGCAGCCGGTCGGGAAAGGCCGCCGCCGCCCACATCACGATGGGCCCGCTCATGCAGTAGCCCACCGCCCCGATGCGCGTGGCATCGGCCGCCGGCAGCGCGTCCACATAAGCCAGCAGGGCGCGCGTGTCGGTCTCGGTGGTCTCGCGGCCCAGCGAGTTCATCAGCGAGAACATGTGGGCCATTGCAGCGTCGGTGCGCTCCTTCAGCCAGAAGTCGCGCTCGCGCCTGTAGTACAGGTTGGGCAGCACCACGCAATAGCCCACCGCGGCGATGCGGCGGGCCATGTCGTGCAACTCCTCGCGCTTGCCGGGGGCGTCCATGTAGAACAGCACCACCGGGTGCGGGCCGCCCTCCTCGGGGTGGACGACGAAGCTGTTCATCACGCCGTCGGCGGTGGGGATGTCGAGGTGGTGTTCGATCATGGGCAGACTCTGCGTTGGGGAGGGGTGAAGTGGAGTCAGACCGGCATGCGGGCGGCGGCGGCGCAGTCCAACGCGCCCTCGCCGCGGGCGATGCCGGCGTCGAACATCGCGGCCAGGCCGGGCATCAGCATCAGGTCGACGCCGCCGCGCTGCGCCTCATCGAGCATCAGGCGCACATCCTTGCGGGCCATGCTCATCTCGAAGGACGGCGGATTGGTCAGCGCGTTCTCGATGCGCGCGGCCCGCGCCGGCAGCGTGGCGCCGGGGTTGAAATGCTGGAACAGCGAGAAGGCGTCGGC
>JANLUW010000082.1:0-10627 GCA_031363645.1 Rhizobacter sp.
GCGCTGTTCTGGCGCTGGACCATGGGCTTCAACGCGACGATGGAGTCGATCCACCGCTGGGGCTGGTGGTTCGCGGTGCTGTGCCCGCTGGTCGGCGGCATCGGCATCCTGCTCACCGGCACGGTCGTCGACAACTGGTACCTGTGGGCCGTCAAGCACCACGTGGCACCGGTCTACCCGGCGGTGTTCGCCCCGATGGTCGATCCGGCCACGCTCCAGGGAGTCAAACCATGATGCCTTTCATCGTCTCGCGCGGTGCTGCGGTCGCCGCCATCGTCGCGGCTGCTGCCTTGCTCGCCGGCTGCGAGCGCCCGCCGGTCGACAGCGTGCAGCGCGGCTACCGCGGCGTCGGCATGCAGCAGGTCTACAACCCGCGCACGGTTGCGGCGCAAATGCCTTTGAACGCATTGCCGGCCGACACGCCGATGGCCTCGGCCGAAGGGCCACGGGCCTCGGCGATTTTCAAGAACGTGCAGGTCGTCGGCGACACCAGCGTCGGTGAGTTCACGCGGCTGATGGTGTCGATCACGGCCTGGGTCTCGCCCGACCAGGGTTGTGCCTACTGCCACAAGGCCGGCGAAGATTTCTCCAGCGACGGCCTGTACACCAAGGTTGTTGCACGCCGCATGTTGCAGATGACGCGCCACGTCAACACCGACTGGAAGACCCACGTCGCCGAGACCGGCGTCACTTGCTACACCTGCCACCGTGGCAAGAATGTGCCCGAAAATATCTGGTTCGCGCCGGCGGTCGACACGCATGCCGCCGGCATGATCGGCAGCCGCGCCGGTCAAAATTCACCGTCGAGCGCGGTCGCCTTGGCATCGTTGCCCTACGACCCGTTCACGCCGTTTCTTGATCAGGCGAACCAGATCCGGGTGGTCGGCAAAACGGCGCTGCCGACCGGCAACCGCCAATCCGTGAAACAGACCGAGTACACCTACGGCCTGATGATGCACATGTCGCAGTCGCTCGGCGTAAACTGCACCTATTGCCACAACACGCGCTCGTTCGCGCAGTGGGATGCGAGCACGCCGCAGCGCTCGACCGCGTGGTACGGCATCCGCATGACGCGCGACCTGAACACGGCCTACCTCGACCCGCTCGGCGGCGTCTACCCCGCGAACCGCCTCGGCCCGACCGGCGACGCGCCCAAGCTCAACTGCACCACCTGCCACCAGGGCGCATACAAGCCGCTGTACGGCGCGAGCATGCTGACGACGCACCCTGAACTGGCCGGCGTGCGTGCTTCGGTCGTTGCGCCCGCCGACGCCGTCTCGGCGGCACCGGCCGCGGTCTCGTCGGCCAACGATGCGATGCTGCTGTTCGCGGTCGGATCGTCGTCGTTGTCGGGCGATGCGGTCAAAGGCCTGGAGCCATTGATCTCGGCACTGAAGGCGAACCCCTTGGCCAAGATCACGGTCTCTGGCTACCACTCGGCCAGCGGCGACCTTGCGCAGAACCAGGCGCTCGCAAAGCAGCGTGCATTCGAGGTGCGCGATGCCATCAAAGCTGCGGGTATCGCCGATGACCGCGTCGTGCTCGAAAAGCCGAAATCGGCCGAGGCCAACCTCGCGGGTGAAGACCCGAAGGCGCGTCGCGTGGAGCTGGCTGTGAAGTAGCCGGGCAATACCGATACCTTGCGAGCCGAGGGCGGCGGTGCCTGCCTATGATCGGGTGCATTACCCCATCACGGAGCACCGTTTGACCTCCAGCCTCGCCGAACGCCTGAAGTCCGAAACCCGAGCGCTGCACACCGCTGCCGAACGCAGCACCTTCATGGGCGTGCTGCTGCGCGGCCACATGGAGCGCACGGCCTACGCTGCGCTGCTGCGCAACCTGCATGCAATCTACGTGGTGCTGGAGCCCGCGCTCGAACGCCACGCGCAGCACCCGGTGATCGCCGCCATCTACTTGCCGGCACTGTGGCGCACGCCTGCGCTGGCGCACGATCTGCACCTGCTGCACGGCGCAGGCTGGGCCGATGCGCTGCCACTGCAGCCCGCAGCGCGCGACTACCGCGACCGCGTGCTCGAACTCGATGCGAGCTGCCCCGCGCCATTGCTCGCGCATGCCTACGTACGCTACCTGGGTGACCTCAGCGGCGGTCAAAGGCTGCGCGGTATCGTCGCGAAAACGCTGTCGCCCGAGCAGGCCACCGCGACCGCGTTTTACGAGTTCGGCGATGCGGCGCGGACGCACGCGCTGACGCAGGCGTTTCGCGCTGGGCTGGCCGGCATTGCCGTCGACGCGGGCGAGCAGGACGCCCTGGTGCAGGAGGCTCAGCTCGCGTTCCAACTGCACCATCGCCTGTTCGACGAACTGGCCGAGGCTTGCAGTCTTGCCGATAGAGCGATCCAGTAGTGTGCTGCGCTCGAAGTTGAAACGCGGTCAATGCGTCAGGACGGGATTGCGCCCAACGGTCTTGCCAAAGAGCGCATTCACCCAGTGCGCCATGTCATCGAGCGGGCGAGTGGCCATGGAAAGCAAATCATCTTCGATTGCCGTGCGTGCTGGACCCAGAGAGTGGCCCAGCCCTTCATAGGTTTTGAGCGTGACCCGCCCGCCGACCCCTGCCCGGCGAGCAAAGGCCAGCGCCATCACAGGATCGATCATCGAATCGTTCATGCCCTGCATGATCAAAACTGGCGGGGTGTGCGGCCCAAAGCCTGCAGAGACGCCCTTCAACGCCCGATCGCTACCTGCCATGCCCAGACCACTGTCAGGTGTATCTGCGTACCAGCTCGCAATGACTGGGTCGGCTTCATCGAAACCGATCTGCCCGTCACTGTTCGCGTCGAGAAGTGGGTTGATCTTTTCGTCGGGTCGAAACCCCTTGAACATGTGAACGAAGATTTGAGCGAGCACGCCACCCGGGCCTGATTCGGCCCGCCCAATTGCGTCGGCGTCGAGAGTGCCGTTCGTCGCATAACGCGTGAGGTAGGGCCGACCGATTCGCGGGTATTGCTGCTGTGCAATAGTCGCTGAAGAATCGACCGCTGGCGCCATGAGCACGATCGCGCGCACGGACGGTTCAGCCGCGGAAACCGCCATCGCCACCGTGGTTCCTTCGCTCCAGCCAATCAGCGCGACAGGCAAGCGTGACAAAGACCGATGCACCCGATTCATCGAGAGCGCGGTTCGGCCGTCTTCGACCAAGTTGTTGCCGGTCAACCGATCGAATTTGTCGCGGTCGACCGTGGCCGATCCGGTCACATAGCGCTTGTTGTAACGCAGCGAGGCCACGCCAGCGCAGGCGAGTCGGTCGGCGATCTGTCGCAAAGGCCGCGACACAATTTTGTCCCCTCTGCCTGAGATGGCGCCGTCCATGTCTGCAACATCGGAACCGGCGAACAGCAAAACCATTCCCTGAGTCCGTACTCCCGCAGGCGGCATCGTGATTTCGCCTGAACTGACGAAGTCAGCCAAATTCAACGTGACCGACTCACGATGCGGCGTGCAACCCGCTGCGTCTGCCGATGCGGACATCACACCGAACACGATGAAAACTGCAATGAGGTGGATGACTCGCCGCACCTGGTGGCCCAGAAGTTGATCATCACGACGCGGCCGCGCTGCTCGGCCAGCCGCATGTTCGGGCCGACCAGCGTGCGCAGCGTGAAATCGGGTGCGGCGCTCGACGGTGAAACTGCCGACCGCGCGTGCCCGGTGACGAGCGCGAGTGCGCTGCCGGCCGAGGCCTGCAGCAGCCGGCGGCGTGTGGTGAGCGAGTCGATGTTGGCGACGACTCTTTTTGTGTGCGCGTGCGTTCAGGTGATTCAGATGTGAGGGGTCGCAACAGCCCGTTCGTACGCGATGCCGCGTCTGCGGTATCAAGACGTTTCGACACGATCGACAGCACACCGCGGGCCGGCCGCGCAGCCGCGGCGGCTCTGCGCGGTGGCCCATTCGGGCGCGAGCGCAGCGCGCTGGCGCCGCGGCCCGAGAGTTGCAATTGCAGCGGTTCCACAACCCCGAAGGGCGGTGCGTGCAAGCACTCTTCTTCGATCCGATCGGCGCCTCACCGGCGCTGCAGTCATGACACCGCGCGCGCCGCACGCTGTTGATCGTCTGCGTCGTCGCGGGCACGAGCGGGGCGACCGCGCTGGTTGCCAACGCCTTGCGCAGTGACCTGGTGTTCTTCGACTCGCCATCGCAGGTGGCAGCCAAGGAATCACCCGCCGGCCGCGCCTTTCGGCTCGGTGGGCTGGTCGAACGCGGCAGCCTCGCGCGAGACGGCACGACCCTGCGCTTTCGCGTCAGCGACACGGTGCGCAAGGTGCCGGTGCGCTTCGACGGCGTCGTGCCCGGGCTGTCCGAGGGAGGCAAGGGCGTGGTCGTGCAAGGGCAGGTCAACGCCGACGGCGTGTTCGTCGCGCGCGAGTTGCTCGCACGGCACGCTGCGAACTACCAACCACCCGCAGCCGGCGAGGCGCTGGCGCGTGCACGCGCCGGGCAGATGCTCGTGGGGGTCGACAAATAACGCCGCGACCCGGCCCGGGGGCGCGGTTGCGCATTGCGGCGCTGGCCGCCAGCGGGCTCGCCGTGGTTGCCGGCCTGGCACTTCTCGGCGTGCCCGGGATCGGCGCGCCGGAGCACGGTGAGGCATCGACTTCGGCATCGGCATCGGCGTCGATGCAGGGCTCGGCACTGTCACCGGGGCTCGCGCCGGTCGATGCCGCGCTCGACCAAGCCGAATCGAGGGTCAATACGTTGATCGAAAGTCTGGCAGCGCGGCTCAAGTCGCGGCCCGACGATGTCGACGGCTGGCGCACGCTGGCGCGCTCGTACGCGGCGCTCGGTCGGCACGCCGCAGCGATCGATGCCTGCAAGGCCGCGCTGCGCTTGCGCCTCGCCGAGCCGGCGCTGTTGGCCGACTGTGCGTTCTCGGCGGCGGTGCTCGACCCGCATGCCACGAGCGGCGAATCGGCGCGGTTGATCGCGCACGCATTGCAGCTCGATCCGTTGCAACCGAAGGCGCTCGCGCTCGCCGCCACGCTGGCACTCGACCGCCACGACTACCCCGGCCCCATCGCCCCTTGGGAGCAACTGGCGAGCGTCGAGCCGGCCGACGGCCCGGGTGCGAGGCAGTTCCAATTGAGCATTTTGCAAACGCGGTAGATGGCCGCAACGCGGAGCGGCACCTTGCCGCGTTGAGGCTTCAGGCCGCCACGCGCGCTAGCTGAAACACCGCGACCGTGTCGGCCAGTTTGTGCGCGTGGCCCCTGAGGCTTTCGGCCGCGGCGGCGCTCTCTTCGACCAGCGCGGCATTCTGCTGCGTGGCCTGGTCCATCTGCGAGACTGCCTCGCCGATCTGCGCGACGCCTGTGCTCTGCTCGGAACTCGCCGCGTTGATCTCGGCCACGATGTCGGTCACGCGCCGGATCGAGGCGACCACCTCAGGCATCGTTGCGCCCGCGCGCGGTGGTTGCGGTGTCGAAGGTGCCGTTCACCTTGTCGCCGGATTCGCCCATGCGGGTTTTCAAAAATTTGACCAGTGTATCGAGCCGGCCCATGTAGGCGGCGTGCTTGGGCCGCAATTCGAGCAACAGCACGTTTTCCGCCTCTTCGGCGTGGCCGGCCTTGGGCATCCCGACCAGTTTGTCGCGTGGCACGCGGTAGTCGGCACGGGCGGCGTTCAGCTGCACCAGCGCTTCCTTGCCGGCATCGTCTTTGATCGATTGGGTGAGTGCTTCTATTTTTGCGTTCGTGCGCTTGCCGCTGGTGGCGATCAAGGCGTATTGCGCCTTAATGTCGTCGTAGTCGGAGACGAAGGGAATGTCGTTTTCCGGCCGAAACACGATCGACTTGAGCGATGCCGCCGATGCAGTCACGACCATCGCCGCCCGTGCTCGAGGGATGTGAACTACTGCGATTCGCGATCCTTTCCTACAGGCGACCGTCAGCAGCGCTTCTAGCCTCTGCAGCTGCGCAGTGCCGTGGCCGGCGTGCACGCGTTCGGGCCACTGTCCTCATCCAAACACCGGACAGCAACACCCATGAACACCTCGACCGACCTGTCGATCTCAAGGCGAAACCTCATGATCGTCGGCGCCTCATCGGCAGCCAAGGCGGCCACGGCCGCCGACCCCTCATCGACCCCATCGACACTCCCACCCGCGTCGCTGCGCGCATCGCCGACCACATCCGTGCCCAGCTCGAAGCTGGACCTTCGTGTCAACGGCCAGGCGCATGCATTCGAACTCGACAACCGCACGACCTTGCTCGACACACTGCGCGAGCACTTGCACCTGACCGGCACCAAAAAAGGCTGCGACCACGGGCAGTGCGGCGCCTGCACCGTGATGGTCGACGGCCGGCGCATCAACTCGTGCCTCACCCTCGCGGTGATGCACGACGGCGCCAGTGTGACCACGATCGAGGGCCTCGGCACGCCCGATCGGTTGCACCCGATGCAGGCGGCCTTCGTCAAGCACGACGGCTACCAGTGCGGCTACTGCACGCCCGGCCAGATCTGCTCGGCCGTGGCGGTGCTCGACGAAATCAAGGCCGGCATTCCGAGCCACGTGAGCGCCGACCTGAACGTGCGGCCCTCGCTTTCGGCCGACGAACTGCGCGAACGCATGAGCGGCAACATCTGCCGCTGCGGCGCCTACTCGAACATCATCGAAGCCATCACCGAAGTCGCCGGGAGGCGCGCATGAAGGCCTTCACGTTCGAACGTGCGACTTCGCCTGCGGCCGCTGCGGCTGCTTCCGCGAGCCACCCGGGCGCACGCTTCATCGCTGGCGGCACGAACCTGCTCGACTTGATGAAACTGCAGATCGAGACACCCGGCCACCTGATCGACGTGAACGGTCTGGCGCTCGACAAGATCGAGCCGACCGGCGATGGCGGCCTGCGCATCGGTGCGCTGGTCCGCAACACCGATCTCGCGGCCGACGAGCGCGTGCGGCGCGACTACGCCGTGCTGTCGCGGGCGCTGCTTTCGGGTGCGTCGGGCCAGTTGCGCAACATGGCGACGACTGCCGGCAACCTGCTGCAACGCACGCGCTGTCCGTATTTCTACGACACGAATCAGCCGTGCAACAAGCGCCAACCCGGCACCGGCTGCAGCGCGATCGGCGGCGTAAGCCGTTCGAACGCCGTGATCGGCGTCAGCAAAGAGTGCATCGCAACGCACCCAAGCGATATGGCTGTCGCGATGCGCGTGCTCGATGCAACGATAGAAACCGTGCGACCCGACGGGCAGGAGCGGCGCATCGCGATCGCCGATTTCCATCGCCTGCCCGGGAACACGCCGAATGTCGAGACCGCGCTCGAACCCGGCGAGCTGATCACCGCGGTCACGCTGCCCAATCCTGTCGGCGGAACGCATATTTATCGCAAGGTGCGTGACCGCGCGTCGTACGCGTTCGCGCTCGTGTCGGTCGCGGCGATCGTGCAGCGCAACGGCAGTGGCCACGTCGCGGTCGGCGGCGTCGCGCACAAGCCGTGGCGGGTCGAAGCGGCCGAGGCCGAACTGCCGCGCGGCGCAAAGGCAACGAGCGCCAAATTGCTGGCCGGCGCCCAGCCCACACCCGACAACGCATTCAAGCTGCAACTGGTCGAGCGAACGCTCGGCGCCGTACTGACGCAGGCGAGGGCCTGACCCATGAAATTCGACACCCCCGCAACCACCAACCCGGTCGACCAGCTCAAGGTCGTCGGCAAGCCGCTCGACCGCATCGACGGGCCACGCAAGACCACCGGCACCGCGCGCTACGCCTACGAGCGCGATGACGTCGTGCCGAGCGCGGCCTACGGCCATGTCGTCGGCTCCTCCATCGCGAAAGGCAAGGTTGTCTCGATGGATCTGACCGCGGCGCGCGCCGCGCCTGGCGTGATCGAGATCGTCACCGCGCGCAGCGCCGGCCGGCTCGGCAAGGGCAAGCGCAACACCGCGAAGCTGCTCGGCGGGCCCGAGATCGATCACTACCACCAGGCCGTCGCACTCGTCATCGCCGAGACCTTCGAGCAGGCGCGGGCCGCGGCGCACCTAGTGCACGTGCAGTACGTGGCCGGCCAGGGCGCCTTCGATCTGGCCGTGGCCAAGGCCACGGCGAAAAGGCCGACCACCGGCGAGATACCGGCCGACACCGCCGTCGGCGATTTCGCGGGCGCGTTTGCCTCGGCGCCAGTACAGCTCGACGCAACCTACACCACCCCCGACCAGTCGCACGCGATGATGGAGCCACACGCGTCGACCGCTGCCTGGGAAGGTGACCGCCTCACCGTGTGGACGTCGAACCAGATGATCGATTGGGGCCGCACCGACCTCGCCAAGACCCTCGGCGTGCCGAAGGACAACGTGCGGCTGATCTCGCCCTTCATCGGCGGCGGCTTCGGCGGCAAGTTGTTCACGCGCACCGACGTGTTGCTTGCCGCACTCGGCGCGCGCGCTGCCGTCCGGCCGGTCAAGGTGACGTTGCAGCGCCCGCTGGTCGCCAACAACACCACGCACCGCCCCGCGACGATCCAGCGCATCCGCATCGGCGCCGGCCGCGACGGCAAGATCACCGCGTTCGGCCACGAGAGCTGGTCGGGCGATTTGCCCGGCGGTCAACCCGAAACGGCTGTGGCGCAGAGCCGCCTGCTGTATGCCGGCGCGAACCGCATGACGGCGATGGCCTTGGCTGTGCTCGACCTGCCCGAAGGCAACGCGATGCGCGCACCGGGCGAGGCCTCGGGCTTGATGGCGCTCGAGATCGCGATGGACGAGATGGCCGAGAAGCTCGGCCTCGATCCGGTCGAGTTCCGGCTTCTCAACGACACCCAGGTCGACCCCGAAAAACCGGAGCGGATGTTCTCGCAGCGCCGCCTGATCGAGTGCCTGCGGCTCGGCGCCGAGCGCTTCGGCTGGAACCAGCGGCAGGCTGTGCCGGCCCAGCGGCGCGACGGCCGGTGGCTGGTTGGCATGGGTGTGGCCGCAGGCTTTCGCAACAACATGGTGATGAAGTCGGGCGCACGCGTGCGGGTCGATGGCCGCGGCATCGTCACGGTCGAGACCGACATGACCGACATCGGCACCGGCAGCTACACCGTGATCGCGCAGACCGCGGCCGAGGTGATGGGCGTCGGGATCGACAAGGTGGCGGTGTTCCTCGGTGATTCGGCCTCGCCGGTCTCGGCCGGTTCGGGCGGGCAGTGGGGCGGCAACTCGTCTACTGCCGGCGTCTACGCGGCCTGCATGAAGCTGCGTGGCGTGATCGCGCAGAAGGTCGGGTTCAAGCCACAAGATGTGACGTTCGAAAACGGGCGTGTGAGCTCAGGCGAGTGCACCATGACGTTGGCCGAAGCCGCTGGCGAAGCCGGCCTCGTGGCCGAAGACGCGATCGATTTCGGTGACTTCGCCAAGAAATACCAGCAGTCCACTTTCGCAGGGCACTTCGTCGAGATCGGCGTCGATTCAGCGACCGGCGAAATTCGCGTGCGGCGCATGCTGGCGGTGTGCGCGGCCGGCCGAATCTTGAACCCCAAGACGGCACGCAGCCAGGTGATTGGCGCGATGACGATGGGCGTGGGCGCGGCGCTGATGGAAGAGTTGGCGGTCGACGAGCGCCGGGGATTCTTCGTCAACCACGACCTTGCCGGCTACGAGGTGCCGGTGCACGCCGACATACCGCACCAAGACGTTATTTTTCTCGATGAGACCGACCCGATCTCGTCACCGATGAAGGCCAAAGGCGTCGGCGAACTGGGGTTGTGCGGCGTTGGCGCGGCGCTTGCCAACGCTGTCTACAACGCGACCGGCGTGCGCGTTCGCGAGTACCCGGTCACGCTCGACAAGTTGCTGCACAAGTTGCCCGAGGTGGCATGACCCTCAACTGCGCGCCGGCCCCGCGCCGACCGTCACACCAACCCTCACGCGCCGGCCAGCCGGCCGAGCAGTTCGCGCAGGATGTTGCGCACGTCGGTTGTGCCCTTCGACGAGGGAATCCACTGCAGCACTGGCATCTCGGTGTTGCGCGCCAACCCCATCGGCGCCACTTCGATGCGTATCTCGCTGCCCGCGGCCGCGGTCTCGAAAGCTTTGAGTGCGCGCGGCATGTGCCAGCCGTGGGTCACCAGCACGATGTGCTTGATGCCCAGCGGGCGCAGCAGCGCGACCGTGCGCGCGGCGTTCTCGCGCGTGTCACGCGAGTTGTCTTCGACGAACCTGAGCGGCCGGCCGAACTCGCTCGCGGCGATTTGCGCGGCGATCTGCGCCTCGGGTTTCGCGTCGGGCTGCGCAAAGCCCACGCCGCCGCTGAAGCCGAGCGGCAAGCCCGTCTCTCGGCTCAGCCAAATGCCGTACCGCAAGCGCTCGAGTGAGCCGTAAGAAAGACTGCTGACGCCGTACTCCGGCGCGAACGGCTCGGCGCCGCCGCCGAGCACCATGATGGCCGTCGGCACCTTGGCGGCCTTCAGCTCTTTGATGCGGTCGCTCGTCAGTGCCACGGGCGGGTGCAGCGCGAATTGCGACAAGAACTGCGCACTGGCAGTGCAGGCGCTCAACCACAGCAACGTCACGCTGAGCAGCGTGACGAACCAGCCGAGCCCGCGCCGCGGCAGGATCAGCCGCGCGCCGATCAACATCAGCAACAACAGCGGCACCGGCGGCAGCAGCAGCGAGGTGAGCAGCGGC
>JANLUW010000083.1:0-6578 GCA_031363645.1 Rhizobacter sp.
CGGCCACGCCGGCCACGCACACCACCACGCGCCGGCCAGCTTCGACCGAGCGTTCGCGATCGGCATCACGGTCAACATCCTGTTCGTCGCGATCGAGGCCTTCTACGGCTGGAAAGTCAACTCGCTCGCGCTGCTCGCCGATGCCGGCCACAACCTCGGCGATGTCGCCGGGCTGGTGATGGCCTGGGGTGGCGCGCTGGCCGGCAAGCTGCGCCCCGATGCGCGCTACACCTACGGCTGGAAGCGCGCGTCGATCTTCGCGGCCTTCGTCAACGCGGTGCTGTTGCTGGTCGCGATGGGCTCGCTCGCGTGGGAGGCCGTCTCGCGGCTGAGCGCGCCCGAGCCGATGCAGGGCGTCACGGTGATGACCGTCGCCGCCATCGGCATCGTCGTCAACCTCGGCACCGCGCTGCTGTTCATGCGCGGCGCCGGCAAAGACGGTGACCTCAACATCCGCGGCGCCTACCTGCACATGGCGAGCGACGCACTGGTCTCGGCTGGCGTGGTCGTCGTCGGCGCACTCGCGCTTTACACCGGTTGGGGCTGGCTCGACCCGGCCGCGAGCCTCGCGATCGCGGCGGTGATCGTGATCGGCACCTGGGGCCTGTTCCGCCAATCGCTGCGGCTGATGTTCGACGGCGTGCCCGAGCACATCGACCTGATCGCGGTGCGCGGCGTGCTCGAAGCGCTGCCCGGCGTTGCCCGCGTGCACGACCTGCACGTCTGGGCGACCGGCACGACCGACGTGGCGCTGACTGCGCACCTCGTGATGCCCGCCGGCCACCCCGACGACCCGTTTTTCGAGACCGCGACGAACCAGTTGCGCGAGCGCTTCAAAATCGGCCATGTGACCTTGCAGGTGGTGCGCGAGCCGTTCATGGCGCCGTGCGACGGTGCCCCCGTTGCGCCCCGCTTGCAGCCCGCGCACGACCACTGAACCCGAGAGCCTGGCGATGGAGTTCAAGGACTACTACAAGACCCTCGGCCTCGCGCGCGGTGCCTCGGCCGACGACATCAAAAGCGCCTACCGCAAGCTGGCGCGCAAGTACCACCCGGACGTCAGCAAAGAGGCTGACGCCGAGGCGCGCTTCAAAGAAATCGGCGAGGCCAGCGAGGTGCTGCGCGACCCTGAGAAGCGCGCCGCGTACGACGTGGCGGGCGCGCAATGGGAGCGCCAGCAGGCGGCCGGTGGCGGTCAGCGCGGCGGCCCGCAAGACTTCCAGCCGCCGCCCGGCTGGGACGCCGGTTTCGAATTCAGCGGCCGCGGCGATGCGGGCGACAACGATCCGTTCGGTGGCGCAGACCACAGTGATTTCTTCGAGGCGCTGTTCGGGCGCGCCCGCGCCGGGCGCGGTGGTAGCCGTGGCGGTGGCACGAGCGGCAACGCGCGCCGCCCCGACACGCCGATGCGCGGCCAGGATCACCACGCCAAGGTCATGATCGACCTCGAAGACGCGTTCCAGGGCGCGCAACGCAGCATCTCACTGCACATGCCGGCGCTCGACGAAGACGGCCGCGGCGTGATGCGCGAGCGCACGCTCGACGTGAACATTCCAAAGGGCATCCGCGAGGGCCAGCAACTGCGGCTCGCGGGCCAAGGCGGGCCCGGCTTGGGCAACGGGCCGGCAGGCGATCTGTTCCTCGAAATCTCGTTCAACTCGCACAAGCAGTTTCGCGTTGACGGCCGTGATGTGTATATCGACCTGCCGCTCGCGCCCTGGGAGGCCGCGCTCGGCGCCAGCGTCAGCGCGGCCACGCCCGATGGCGCGGTGGAGCTGACGATCCCGCCGAACTCGGTGGCTGGCCGCAAGCTGCGTTTGAAGGGCAGAGGCATTCCAGGCAACCCTGCCGGTGACCTCTACGTGGTGCTCGGCGTTGCGTTGCCGCTGGCCGAGAGCGCAGCGAACAAGGCGGCCTACGAGGCCTTCGCCGCGTCGTTCGAATTCAACCCCCGCGCACCGTTGAAAGGGTGAACGCCATGAGTTCTCACCTGACCGCCACGCTCGTCGACGACGCGCAACTCACGCTCGCCGAACTCGCGCGGGCCTGCCGTGCCGCCGAGTCGCAGGTTCTCGTCTGGGTCGTCGAAGGTGTGTTGCAGCCGAGCGGTGAATCACCTGCCGAATGGCGCTTCGCCGGTGCTTCGGTGCGCCGCGCGCGGCTCGCTGTCACGCTCACGCGTGAGCTCGAGATCAACCCGCCGGGCGTCGCGCTCGCGCTCGATCTGATGGACGAGATCGAGGCGTTGAAGGCCAGCCTTCGGCGGCGTTGAACCAAGGCCACGCGATGAATTTTTCCGAAATCCAGGGCGCCATCGTCGACCTCGACGGCACGATGGTCGACACGCTGGGCGACTTCGATGCCGTGCTCAACACCGTCCTGCGCGAGCTCGGTTTGCCGGGTGTAGGGCGCGCGTTTCTGGCACTCACCATCGGCAAGGGCTCGGAGCACCTAATCCGCAGCACGCTCGCCGAGGTCGGCTCCAGCGAGGCGTTGTACGAGCAGGCCTGGGCGCTGTACCAGCAGCGTTATCTCGAAGTCAACGGCGACCATTCGGCGGTGTTTCCCGGTGTGGTCGAAGGGCTGGCGCGGCTCAAGTCACGCGGCTGGAAGCTCGCGTGCCTGACCAACAAACCGACCGCGTTCGCGCTGCCGTTACTGCGCAAGAAAGGCCTCGATGGTTTCTTCGAGCACGTGTTCGGCGGCGATGCGTTCGAGCGCAAGAAGCCCGACCCGCTGCCGCTGTACAAAACCTGCGAGGCGCTCGGCACACTGCCGGCGCGCACGCTGATGGTCGGCGATTCGAGCAACGACGCGCGCGCGGCGCGTGCCGCCGGTTGCCCTGTGGTGCTGGTGAGCTACGGCTACAACCACGGCGAACCGGTGGCAGCCGTCGGTGCCGACCGCGTGGTCGACCGGTTCGATCAGTTGTAGCTCGGTTGTCGCTCAGTTGTTGAAATTGCTGCCCGGCGTCCTGCCGAGCAAAGCCTCTTTGAGCTGCGCGTCGGCCGGCGAGTTGCCGAGCCAGATCTTCATCAGCGCCGAATAGAACTCCGGCTCCTTGACCGGCGCGCCTTCGGGCTTGCCGTTGACCGAGATCATCGTGCCCGTGCCCGGCAACCACTCGACCGCGAACGATTCGCCGGTGAGCAGTTTCTTGCGGTTCGAAAAGATGTCGCTCATGCGCATGATGCCGGTGATCGACTTCGAGAATTCTTCGCGCGGCGCGTTCTGTTCCATGCCCTTCGTGAAGAGCTTGCCGAGTTCGTTGCCGTCGATGTCGCGCAGCATCACGACCTGCAGCCGGCGCGGCCCGGGCGCTGCGAGCGCGGCTTCGGGCGTGGTCGCTTTTTCGCTCAGGTAAAGCGCTGCGGCATAGACCTTGAACACGACCTTGTAGCGTATTCCGGCGCCGTTGAGCCGAAGGTTGGCGTTGCCCACCTGCACGGTGTTGGGGAACTTGACGCCAGCGACGTCGGTGGTTTGCGCGGGGCTGGCCAGCGGCCAGAACAGGGCGGTCGCGAGGATGGTCAGGGCGAGGGTTCTGCGCATGGTGGGCACTCCGAAAAAGAGGTGTCGAATTGTGAGTGCGCACCTGTCACGCGTGGCGGGTAAATGTCACGTGGCTGCGGCGTCGGTTCACCTATGCGGTCGCGCAAAGTGCCGAACCGCCCCTGCTACACTTTTGCGCATGTTCAATGCGCGCCACTTCACGACAAGGTCGAACGACCGGGGAGCCTGGCTTTGGCGGGGCCGACCCGCTAGCGCGTAAGCGCCTTTCTTGCTGCGGTCGGCGCTCATCGCGCCGGTGCCTTCCGATAGATTCTTCAGCGCGGTGTCGCTTCGCCCGCGTCGGCCTGCGGAGGGCCGTTGAACATGATCACCGAACTCGAATTCAAGAGCCTGGCAAGCCAGGGCTACAACCGCATCCCGTTGATCGCCGAGGCGTTCGCGGATCTCGAAACCCCGCTGTCGCTGTACCTCAAGCTGGCCTATGCATCCGGCGGTGGCAAGCACAGCTTCCTGCTCGAATCGGTGGTCGGCGGCGAGCGCTTCGGGCGCTACTCGTTCATCGGCCTGCCGGCGAAAACGCTGCTGCGCGCCACCGGCTTCATGACCGAGGTCGTGACCGACGGCCAGGTGATCGAAACGCACGCCGGCAACCCGCTCGACTTCATCGCCGCATACCAGCAGCGCTTCAAGGTGGCGCTGCGGCCGGGCATGCCGCGTTTTTGCGGCGGCCTCGCTGGCTACTTCGGCTACGACGCGGTGCGCTTCATCGAACCCAAGCTCGCGAAGACCGGCAAGACCGGCGATCGCCCTGACCCCATCGGCACGCCCGATATCTTGTTGCTGCAATGCGAAGAGCTCGCGGTGATCGACAACCTCTCCGGGCGCCTGTACCTGATCGTGTACGCCGACCCGGGCCGGCCCGAGGCTTTTCACAACGCGAAGCGGTACTTGGCCGAACTCGGCGACAAGCTGAAATACAGCGTCACCGCCCCGGCCGTCAAACGCGGTGCCTCGCACGGCGTCGAGCGCGAGTTCGCGAAGGCCGACTACATCGCGGCCGTGCTGCGCGCGAAGGAATACATCGCGGCCGGCGACATGATGCAAGTGCAGATCGGCCAGCGGCTGACGAAGCGCTACACCGAATCGCCGTTGAGCCTGTACCGCGCGCTGCGCTCGCTGAACCCGTCGCCGTACATGTACTTCTACGACATGGGCGAGTTCCAGATCGTCGGCGCGTCACCCGAAATTCTGGTGCGCCAGGAGCACACGCCGCAGGGCGACAAGGTCACGATCCGTCCGCTCGCCGGCACGCGCCCTCGCGGCGCCACGCCCGAGCTCGACAAGGCGCTCGAAGCCGAGCTCAAAGGCGACCCGAAAGAGCGCGCCGAGCACGTGATGCTGATCGACCTGGCGCGCAACGACATCGGCCGCATCGCCAAGACCGGCACGGTCGCGGTCACCGAGGCGTTCACGGTCGAGCGCTACTCGCACGTGATGCACATCGTCAGCAATGTCGAAGGGCTGCTCAAAGACGGCATGACCAGTCTCGATGTGCTGCGCGCCACCTTCCCGGCCGGCACGCTGACCGGCGCGCCGAAGATCCGCGCGATGGAAATCATCGACGAGCTGGAGCCCGTCAAGCGCGGCATCTACGGCGGCGCGTGCGGCTACCTCAGTTTCGCGGGCGACATGGACGTGGCGATCTCGATCCGCACCGGCATCGTGAAAGACCAGGTGCTGTACGTGCAAGCCGCAGCCGGCGTCGTCGCCGATTCGGTGCCCGAGCTCGAATGGCAGGAAACCGAAGCCAAGGCGCGCGCGCTGATCCGCGCTGCGGAGTTGGTCGAACAGGGGTTTTGAGATGACGCTGCTGCAATCGCTGTTCCGCCAGAAGGCGGCGATCGAAGAAGAATTCTTCACGGTGATCGGCAATACCGATGCCGAGGCGCACGCCGCCGAACGCCATGCGCTGATCCGCCTGATGAACCACATTCATGTCGTCGACTGCATCTTCGCAACGCACCTGCGCGGCGAGCCGCACGGGCACAACGCGACGAACACGCCCGAGACACCGTCGCTCGAAGCGCTGCGCGATGCGGTGCGCGTGTCCGACCGCGGCTACATCGAGCTGGTCGACGCGCTGACACCGCAGCAACTCGCGCAGGCAGTCGACTTCACGTTCACGGACGGTCAGCGCGGCCGCATGTCACGCGAAGAGATGCTCGGCCACGTCGTCACGCACGGCAGCTACCACCGCGGCGAGATCGGGCAGATGTTGAAGCGCATCTCCGCGACGCCGCCACGCGATCTGTTCACCGCGTACCTGCACCGCGCCGAGCCGAAGCGGCGTTTGTCGGAGTGAATGTCGGAGTGAATGACGAAGTGATGCGAGCGCGCCGAGCCTGACATCAGGTTACGGGCCTCGGCGCCGTCTGTCTGCTTCCGAACAGACGGAAGGCACGGCCGGCCGCATCGTTGGCGTTCAAGCGGCGCCATCTTGGCCGCGTTACCGCAACGCGCGAGACACCGAATGCACTCCGACCCCCGCACGACCCGCACGATTCTCACGACCGGTTCATCGCTCATCGCCCGCGATGCCGACACCTCTCCCTCGGGCGCGCTGGTGGTGTTCGGGTTCACCGGCGATCTGGCGAGCAAGAAGATCATCCCGTTGCTCTACGCGATGGTGAAGAAAGACACGCTTTCGGTGCCGGTGATCGGCGTGGCGTCCAAACCCCTGAGCGACGACAGGATTTGCGAGCGCGTGCGCGCCAGCCTCGGCGCGCACGGCCCGATCAACGACGAGGGGGCGCTCGAAAAGCTGCTGTCGCTGTTCCGCTATGTCGGGGGCGACTACGAGAAGCCCGAGACCTTTCGCGCGGTGAAGGAGGCGCTCGGTGGTGCCAGCCGGCCGGCCCACTACCTAACCATTCCGCCGCCGCTGTTCGAGACGGTGATCCGCAGCTTGGGCGGCGCCGTCCTGGCGGCCGATGCGCGCGTGATCGTTGAGAAGCCCTTCGGTCACGACCTTGCATCGGCCGTGGCGCTCAACGACATAGCGGCCT
>JANLUW010000092.1:0-17640 GCA_031363645.1 Rhizobacter sp.
CCGGTCAGCTCACGGTGCTGGCCACGCTGATGGGCTCGGCGGTGCGGGTGGTCGGCGGCTGTGTGTCGGACCGCGTCGGCGGCATCAACACGCTGAGCGCGGTACTGGTCGGCGTGTGTGGCTCACTCGTGTTGTGTGGGCTCGCGGGGCAGTCGCTGGTGCTGACGACGCTGCTCTTCTTCGCGGGCCAGCGCAGCGGCACGAGCTGAGACAGCGCGCCGTTTCCGGCGCCGAGCATCGCGAAGCACAGCATGACGCACGCCGCACGACGACACCGATGCCGGGCTGCGCCTTCGGCCTGGCCACTCGTAGACCGCGCTCTCAAGCAAATGTGGCTCTGCCACTTTGCTTGAACTCCCGCGGGGGGCGGGCTGGACGCAGCCCGGCCCGGGGGGGGGTGCCATCAAGCTCAGCGCGGCAAGAAGAGCAGCCAAAACACCAGCAGCGTATTCAACACCTACGACACGCCAAACCCGATCTTCCACAGCGCGAGCAGGTGGCACGCGGCGGGCGGCGAAGCGGGTGGCGCAGCGAGCGGGCGCGAGGCACCACGCTCAAGCGCCAGCACCAGTTCTTGGGCCGTCTCGAAGCGCTGCGCCGGGTCGCGTGCGACTGCTTTCAGCACGATGTGATCGAGCCAGATCGGCACATCGGGCGGCAAGCGCAGGGGCGGCTTCGGGTCGCGCCGAAATCGTTGCATTTGATACGGCTCGATCTCGCCGTAAGGCAATTGACCGGTCAGCAGCTTGTAAAGCGTGACGCCGAGCGCGAACAGGTCGGAGCGTGGACCCGCGGGCACATCGGCCCACAGCTTTGGGCTCATGTAGCTCGGCATGCCGGAGTGCAGATCACGCTGCTCGGCCGGCTCGCTGCCCGAAAGCGCGACGCCGAGGTCGAGCAGCCTGAGCCGACCGTCTTCACCGAGGTGCAGGTTCGACGGCTTCACGTCCCGGTGCACCACGCCGAGCCCGTGCAGACGGCCGAGCGCATGCGCCGCGGCCAGGCCCCAGCCGATCACCGATTCGAGCGGCAGGCCCTGCGGGCCGCGGCGCGCGAAAACGCGGTCGAGCGTCTTCCCCGAGTGCCAGTCGAACTGCAGGTAAAACTCGGTCGCGCCGGTGCGCCGCACGAGGCGCACGAAGCCGTCGACCGCATGCTCGGTGAGGCGCTCGCTGAGCCAGGCCCCGTGCGCGAGCATCGCCCGCTCCTGCGGGTCGCCGGCACGCGAAGGGTGCAGCGTTTTGAGCGCCTTGAGCGCGCCGGTGGCGGGGTCGCGCACCTGGTAGAGCAGGTGCGCGCCGGTGTCGGCGACGAGCGCGGTCACGACCAGGCCGTCGATCGTGTTGCCGACGTTCAGGCGCTGCGGCACCGGCAGTTGGCGTGCTTGCGCATGCCTGCGCATTCGCGTCGGCGAGCTGCAGGCGCGTCAACCCGATCACCCGCACCACGAGCGCGGTGGCGTTGTCGGTGGCGCAACGGCGAGCGCGGCGCGCACGATGGCATCGGCCGCCGCCTGCGTGTGGGACTGGTTCTGGGTCTGGGTTTGTGTTTGGGCTTGTGCGTGCGGTTGGCCGTCCAGCTGCCCGTGTGCTTGCCCGACCAGCTCGCGCAGCCGGGCATGTTTCAGCGCGGCATGCACGCCGTCTGAGGCGAGCAAGAACACGTCGCCGATCTGCAGATCGCCCTGCAGATAGTCGACGCATACCGCGTCGTCGAGCCCGGCCCCGCGCGTCAAGCGGCTGCGCAGGTCCGGATGGTCGAAGGCGTGGTCCTGGGTCAGGCGCCGCAACTCACCGCCGCGCAGCCGGTAGGCACGCGTGTCGCCCACGTGCCCGAGCGTCCAGGTTTGGCCGCGCAGCGCGAGCGCCGTCAGCGTCGTCATCGCCGAGGCCTCGGCGCGGCGGTTGTGGGCAACCAGTCAGGTGTTGTAGGCCGAGATCACGCGGTCCAGCACGACGGTCGTGTCCCACGTTTCGGGTGCGGCGAAATAATCTTCGACCAGGCTCAGCACGTTCGTCTGCGCCGCCATGCGGCCTTGGCCGCCGGCCGAAACGCCATCGGCGATGGCCGCGATCAAGCCGCGCGATTCGTCGCCGGGGGCGTGACGGGCAAATGCGGCGAAGCCTCGTCCACTGCACGTGGGCAGCGGTCGCTCGCCTGGCCCATGTCGACATCGAAGCTCACGGGCTTACCTGGGTGCTGTGCACTCCGGTATTCGCCCGTGGGGCGGCCCGGCGAGCTCATGGGTGGTGTTGGTGCCATCGCGCACGATTCTGTGCGCTGCGGAAGTCGAGGCGATGGCAGTTGTAGGTTTCTTGCGCGGCGCTGGTGCGGCGAGCGCCTATGCGCGGCTGGCACCGCGCTTGCTCAACAAAAACGTCGCCGCACCCGCGCGGCAGGAGACGGCTCGATGAAAAAAATGAAACTCGTGATGGTCGGCAACGGCATGGCCGGCGTGCGCACGCTCGAAGAGCTGATCCGGATCGCCCCCGATCTTTACGACATCACGGTTTTCGGCGCCGAGCCGCACCCGAACTACAACCGCATCCTGCTCAGCCCCGTGCTGGCCGGCGAGCAAACGCTCGACGAAATCGTGCTCAACCCGCTGAGCTGGTACGCCGAGAACCACATCACGCTGCACCTCGGCAAGAAGGTCGTCGACATCCACCGCCGCAACCGTATCGTCAAGGCCGAAGACGGCACCGAGGCCGAGTACGACCGGCTGTTAATGTGCACCGGCTCGAACCCGTTCATCCTGCCGGTGCCTGGCAAAGACCTCGAAGGCGTGATCGCCTACCGCGACATCCACGACACGAACACGATGATCGAGGCGGCCACGAAGTACAAGCACGCGGTCGTGATCGGCGGTGGCCTGCTCGGGTTGGAGGCAGCCAACGGGCTGATGCTGCGCGGCATGCAGACCACCGTGGTTCACGTGATGCCTTGGCTCATGGAGCGCCAGCTCGACGACGTGGCCGGCAAGCTGCTGCAGACCTCGCTCGAATCGCGCGGCTTGAAGTTTTTGATGGGCGCGCAGACGCAGGCGCTGATCGGCGACAAGGCTGGACGAGTGATGGCCATCCAGTTCAAGGACGGCACCGAGGTGCCTGCCGACCTGGTCGTGATGGCCGCCGGCATCCGCCCGAACACCACGCTGGCGGTGAAGATCGGTTTGCACTGCGGCAAAGAAAACCGCAGTGGCATCGTCGTCGACGACACGATGCAAACGATCACCGACCCACGCATCTACTCGGTCGGCGAATGCGCAGCGCACCGCGGCACGGTGTACGGCTTGGTCGCGCCGCTGTTTGAGCAAGGCAAGGTTTGCGCGACGCATCTCGCGCAATTCGGCATCGGCCGCTACCAAGGCTCGCTGACCTCGACCAAGCTCAAGGTCACCGGCATCGACCTGTTCTCGGCCGGCAACTTCACCGGCGGCGAGGGCTGCGAGGAGATCGTCATGAGCGACCCATACGGCGGTGTCTTCTAGAATCTAGTGATCAAGGTAGAAAAGCTGATCGGCGCCTGCATTTTCGGTGACACGGTCTATGGCAGATGGTTCTTCAATCTGCTGCGCGAGGGCCGCAAGGTCAGCGACATCCGCGACAAGCTGATGTTCGGTGAATCCAACCTCGGCGATGTCGGCCACGAAGGCCACAGCCACGCGGCGACCATGGCCGACAGCGACGAGGTCTGCGGCTGCAACGGCGTCAGCAAGAGCGCGATCTGCAAGGCGATCAAGGAGAAGGGCCTGTTCACGCTGGAGGAGGTGAAGAAGCACACCAAGGCGAGCGCCTCGTGCGGCTCGTGCACCGGGCTGGTCGAGCAACTGCTGATGTTCACGGCCGGTGGCGACTACTCGAAGGCGCCGACCAAAAAGGCGATGTGCGCCTGCACCGATGCGAGCCATCAGGATGTTCGCGCGGCGATCCTCAAGGAACACCACCTGACGATCGCTGCCGTGTACCGCGCGATGGCCTGGCGCACGCCCAACGGTTGCGCGAGCTGCCGCCCGGCCGTCAACTACTACTTAATTAGCAGCTGGCCGAAAGAAGCGATCGACGACCCGCAAAGCCACTTCATCAACGAGCGCAGCCACGCCAACATCCAGAAAGACGGCAGCTACAGCGTGATCCCGCGGATGTGGGGCGGCACGACGAACTCGAGCGAACTGCGCCGCATTGCCGACGTGGTCGACAAATACGCGATCCCGACCGTCAAGGTCACCGGCGGCCAGCGCATCGACTTGCTTGGCGTGAAGAAGGAAGATTTGCCAGCCGTGTGGAAAGACCTCGGCATGCCATCGGGCCACGCCTATGGCAAGACGCTGCGCACTGTGAAGACATGTGTGGGCAGTGAATGGTGCCGCTTCGGTACGCAAGACAGCACCGCCTTGGGCATCGAACTCGAACGCGTGCTGTGGCGCATGTACGCGCCGCACAAGGTCAAGCTCGCGGTCAGCGGCTGTCCACGCAACTGCGCCGAATCGGGCATCAAGGATGTGGGCGTGATCGGCGTCGATTCAGGCTGGGAAATTTACGTCGGCGGCAACGGCGGCATCAAAACCGATGTGGCGCAGTTCCTCGTCAAGTTGAAAACGGCCGCCGAAGTGATTGAATATTCCGGCGCGTTCCTGCAGCTTTACCGTGAAGAAGGCTGGTACCTGGAGCGCACCGTTCACTACATCAGCCGCGTCGGGCTCGATCACGTGAAGGCACGCATCTTGAACGACACCGAAGGCCGGCGCGCGATGCACGAGAAGCTGCTGTTCTCGCTCGACGGCGAACCCGATCCGTGGTTCGAGTTCGAGAAAGCCGGCGTCGATGCGCGCCAGTTCGAGCCGTTGGGAGTGGTCTGATGAGCGACTGGAAAGCGATCTGCAGAGTCGACGAAATTCCCGTGCTCGGCGCGCGCCGTCTGCCGCGCAAGGTGGGCGGCGATGTCGCGATCTTCCGCAATTCGGAAGACAAAGTCTTTGCGCTGCTCGACAGTTGCCCGCACAAAGGCGGGCCGCTGAGCCAGGGCATCGTGTTCGGCGAGAGCGTGGCCTGCCCGCTGCACAACTGGACGATCGGATTGGACGACGGGTGCGCGCGGTCGCCTGATGAAGGCTGCACGCCGAGGTTCGTGGTGAAGTTAGAGGGTGGGGTCGTGCACCTGGATCTGGAGGAGCTGAACAGCGTCGCGTTGCGCGAGGTGTCTTCGGCCGTTTAGTGATGGCTTTCGCCGCTTTCACAGGAACTGCGCGCTCATGGCCGCGGGCGGGTGCCTATGGGCGGTCAGCGGAAGCGGTCGCCGCAGGGCCACGAAGGGGCCCCTTCGTGGCCCTTCGACGACTGCCTTGCGGTACTCGGTCTGGCGGCCAGCCGCAGAACTCGCTGCGTTCGCTTCGCTCACTGCGCTCTGACAGCCGCGGCGAGTCAGATGACGATGCGCGCTGCGCGCGCAACCTCCAGCCCTCCGCTCCTCAGGGCTTCCCATGCCCGCCCACAGGCACCCGCCCACGGCCATGCGTGGAGGCACCTTCTCTTCGCGACGATCTCGAAGCAACAGCCGGTGGTGGGTTCAAGGCCGGGACGGATGGGTGCCCAGGCGCACGGGCGGCGCTGAGCATCGCAGCGCAGCGGGGGAAGTCTGCTGTACCCGGCAGACCGGCGAGAAGGCTTCATGCGACGGCGCGTTCAGCGACGGTGCGGCACCATCGCAGCCGCCCCGCGGAGCGAGAAGCGCAAGAAACCCGCAGCGAAGCGGAGTGCGCCGCCGCTGCGACTGGGCGCCCATCCGCCCCGGCCTTGCCGCGCAGATCTCCGCGTGCGAGCCGCGAAAAACACTGAGATGCGCAACCCATCTCTCATCCCCATCGTCGCGGCAGCCGTCCTCCTCGCCCTGCCGCCCGTCCTATCACCCTACCTCCAAGACCTCGTCGTGAAAATCGCGATCTACGCGGTGTTCGCGCTGAGCCTCGAACTGCTCGTCGGCGTGACCGGCCTCGTGAGCCTCGGCCACGCGGCGTTCCTCGGCATCGGCGCCTACGTGACCGTGCTCGCATCGGGTGACAGCGGCGGCTCGATCGCGACGACTTTGCCGCTCGCGGTCCTCGTGTCTGCCGCCTACGCGCTCTTCGTCGGCGCGCTCAGCCTGCGCACGAAGGGCGTGTACTTCATCATGGTCACGCTCGCGTTCGCGCAGATGGCGTACTTCGTGTTCCACGACACCAAGTTCGCGGGCGGCAGCGATGGTCTGTTCTTCTACGTGAAGCCGACGCTCGGCGCGCTGACCCTCGACGACAAGCGCACGCTTTACTACGCGGTGATGCTCGCGCTGATCGGCACCTACGCACTGCTCGCGGTGTTGATGCGCTCGCGCTTCGGCCACGCGCTCGCGGGCATTCGCGTGAACGAGCAGCGCATGCGCGCGGCCGGGTACCCGACCTATTGGTACAAGCTCGCGGCGTTCGTGATCGCGGGCGCGCTCGCCGGCCTTGCGGGCTTTTTGCTCGCGGTGAAAGACGGCACCGTGAACCCCGAGTTGCTGAGCTGGCATGAGTCGGGCGCGGTGTTGTTGATGCTGATCCTCGGTGGCATCGGCCACCTGCGTGGCGCGGTGATCGGGGCGATCGCGTTCACGTTGTTGAAGGAACTCTTTCAACTCGAAGCGCTGCTCGGGCCGCTCGCGAGCCACTGGCAGAAGACGCTGGGGCTGACGATCATCGCGTTCGTTGCGCTGCTGCCGAAAGGCCTGATCGGGCTGCGGCAGCGCGTCACGGGAGCCACGCGTGGCTGAGCCCTTGCTGCGCGCGAGCGGCCTGACGCGCCGCTTCGGCGGCCTCATCGCCGTCGACCAGGTTTCGCTCGACCTGCACATTGGCGAAGTGCACGCGGTGATCGGCACGAACGGCGCGGGCAAGTCGACCTTGATCAACATGCTCTCGGGCGAATTGCCGGCCAGCAGCGGCACGATCACCCTCGACGGCCACGACATCGGCGTGTGGCCGCAACCGAAGCGCGCGCGCGCCGGCATCGGCCGCAGCTACCAGCGCACCACGATCTTCCCGAGCTTCAGCGTGCTCGAGAACTGCCGCCTTAGCGCGCAGGCCGCGCAGCCGCGCGCTTGGGCCGTGTGGCAAGCGGCGCAGCGCTGCGCGCAGAGCACGCAGGCCGCGCGCGCTGCGCTCGAAGCCGCTGGCTTGGCGAACGAAGCGAATCGTCCCGCCGGCCTGCTGAGCCACGGCGGCCAGCGGCAGTTGGAGATCGCGATGTGCCTCGCGACGAACCCGCGCGTGCTGCTGCTCGACGAGCCACTCGCGGGCATGGGCGTCGAAGAGACCGAGCGCATGCTCGCGCTGCTCGGCGCGTTGAAACGCAGCCACGCGGTGCTGCTGGTCGAGCACGACATGGATGCGGTGTTCCGCATCGCCGACCGCATCACCGTGATGGTCAACGGCACGGTGATCGCGAGCGATGTGCCCGAGCGCATCCGCACGAATCCGGAGGTGCGCGTGGCCTATTTGGGGGATGACGAAAGAGCGGACGAAAGAGCGGATCAAAGCGCGGATCAAAGAGCGGCCCATTGAGATGCTGAAGCTCGACAGCATCAACACCTACTACGGCCACAGCCACACGCTGCGCGGCGTGAGCCTCGAACTGCCGACCGGTACTGCACTCGGCCTGCTAGGGCGCAATGGCATGGGCAAGACGACGCTGATGCGCGCACTGATGGGCTACGTGCGCGTTGCGAAAGGCAGCGTGCAATGGCACGGCAGCGACATGACGAATGCGCCGCCCGAACGCATGGCCCGCCTCGGCATCGGCTACGTGCCCGAAGGCCGCGGCATCTTCCCGAATTTGTCGGTGCGCGAGAACCTCGTGATGACGGCACGCGCGGGCCTTGACGGCCAGCGAGCCTGGACCTTCGAGCGTGTGCTTGCGACCTTTCCGCGGCTGGCCGAGCGGCTCGGGCACGGCGGGCAGCAGCTCTCGGGCGGCGAGCAGCAGATGCTCTCGATCGGCCGCGCGTTGATGACGAACCCGACGCTGCTGATCCTCGACGAAGCCACCGAAGGCCTCGCGCCGCTGATCGTCGCCGAGATCTGGCGTGTGATCGGCGCGATCCGCGCGACCGGCATCGCCACGCTGATCGTCGACCGCAACCACCGCGCGGTGCTCGCACACACCGACCTTGCGGTGGTGTTGGAAAAGGGGTTGATCGTCGCAACGGGTGCTTCGGCCGAACTCGCGGCCGACCATGACTCGCTGGCGCGCTACCTCGGCGTGTAAAGAACTCGCCGATTCGCACGCGCTTGTAGACTGGCCGGCTGATTACCGCCGTTGAAAGCCCCTGCATGATTCTCGAAATCGCCGACATCCGTATCCCGCCCGGCCAGCAAGCCGAGTTCGAGGTCGCGATCCAGCTGGGTGTCACGACCGTGGCCGCCAAAGCAAAAGGCTTTCGCGGCTTCAAGATTCAGAAGGGCCTCGACTCACCCGAGCGCTACCTGCTGATGATTTACTGGGAGACGCTCGAAAACCACACGGTCGACTTTCGCACCGGCCCGCTGTTCCCGCAGTGGCGCGCGATCGTCGGGCCGTTCTTCGTGGTGCCGCCAGTGGTCGAGCACTTCACGCTGCTGGCCGAATCGGCCTGAGGTGCATCCGATGGGTTTGAAGACGCTGCGGCGCGTGGCCGCGTCGATCGTGTGTGTGTCTGCATCGTTCGCGGCGTTCGCGTTCGCCGCCAATCCGGCCGCAGTCAACGCGCCATTGAAGATCGCGCCGATTACGTTCACCGAACGCACGCTCGCCAACGGCCTGCAAGTGATCGCGGTGCCGAGCGCTGCCAGCCCGACGGTGAGCGTGCAGGTCTGGTACCACGTCGGCTCGAAAGACGACCCGGCGGGCCGCTCCGGTTTCGCACACCTGTTCGAGCATCTGATGTTCAAGGGCAGCGCGCACCTCAAGGCCGAGCAGTTCGACCGCATGACCGAAGATGTGGGCGGCTCGAACAACGCCTTCACCAGCAACGACGTGACCGGCTACACCGACCTCGTGCCATCGAACCACATCGAGGTGTTGCTGTGGGCCGAGGCAGAGCGCATGTCGAATCTGAATGTGGTGCAAGACAACTTCGTTTCGGAGCGCGCGGTCGTCGAAGAAGAGTACCGCCAGCGCATCCTCGCGTCGCCTTACGGTCGGTTCGGCAATGCGATCCCGCAGGCGGCCTACCAGGTGCACCCGTACAAGCGCTCCAGCATCGGCAGCATCGAAGACCTCGAGGCTGCCACGCTTGCCGACGTGGTCGCGTTCCACGCCACCCACTACCGGCCCGACAACGCGACGCTCGTGGTCGCCGGTGATTTCGACCCGAAGCAGCTCGATGCGTGGGTCGATAAATACTTCGCGCGGGTGCCGAAGCCGGCCTTGCCGCTGCTTGCCGTCAGCGCCACCGAACCGGCTTGGCCGGCCGACCGCAGCGTCACCGTGACCGGCCCGCAGGTGCCGCTGCCGGCGGTCGCGCTGGTCTGGCTCGCGCCGCCGGTGACGAGCGCCGATGCACCGGCGTTGCAGGTCGCAGCGGCGCTGCTGAGCGGCGGTGAGTCGTCGCGCTTGAACCAATCGCTCGTGTACCGCCAGCAGGTCGCCGGGCAGGCCAGTTTCGAGGCCGACTTGCGCGCCGGGCCGGGCCTGCTGATCGCAAGTGCGATCGCGGCGAGCGGCAAATCGCTCGCGGCCGTGCAGCAGGCCTTGTTCGCTGAGTTGACGAGGCTCGCGAAGCAGGCGCCGAGTGCCGCCGAACTCGCGAAGGTCAAGACGCAGATCGTCACCAGCGCATTGCTGAGCCGCCAAACACCCGAAGGCCTGGCCTCGGCCGTGGCCGATGCAGCCGTGCTCGGCGGCGGCGCCGAGCACGTCAACACCGACATCGTGGCGTTGCAAAACGTCAGTGCGGCCGACGTGCGGCGCGTGATGCAGCGCTACCTGCTCGGCGCGCGCAAGTTGGCGCTGCAGTACGTTCAGGAAGGTGCGGCGAAATGAGCGTGGCAATAAAACAATCGGCTCTGGCGCTCGCGGTGTTCGCGCTGAGCCTCGCCGGCAGCGCGCACGCGCAAACCTTTGACCCGGCCCCGCAGCCCGGCGCGCCGCGGCCGCTGGCGATCGCCGCACCGATCGAGCAGCGCTTGCCGAACGGGCTGCGCGTTGTGCTGGCCGAGCGCCGTGGCGTGCAACTGGTGACGGCGCAACTGGTGGTGCTTTCGGGCAGCGAGGTCGACCCGCCCACGCGCGCCGGGCTCGCATCGATGACCGCCGGCCTGCTGACCAAGGGCACGCGTCGACACAGCGCGACCCAGCTCGCGCAAGCCGCCGAATCGCTCGGCGGCGCGCTCGAAAGCGGCGCCGGCTGGCATCAGTCCGGCGTTGCGATCACGGTCACGGTGCCGCAACTCGACTCAGCGCTCGCGCTCGTCGGCGAGGTCGTGCGACAGCCCACGTTCGCACAAGGCGAGCTCGACCGCTTGCGCGCGCAGTCGCTCGACGAGTTGAAGGTCGCGTACAGCCAACCCGGCACGCTGGCCGCGCTGGCGTCGCAGCGGCTGTTGTTCGGCGCCGGTGCCTATGGCCATCCGGCGGGCGGCACGCCGGCCTCGCTGGCAAGCATCACGCGCGACGAGCTCGTCGGCCTGCACGCCGCGCGCTTTCGGCCCGACAACGCGGTGCTGATCTTGGCCGGCGACCTCGATGCCGAGACCGCGCTGCAACTCGCGCGCCGCCATTTCGGCGCGTGGCGAGCCGCCGGCACCGCGTCTGTTGCGAGCGCGATGCCGGCCAACGCGGCACTGCCGCAAACCGCCGCCGTGATCGACATGCCGCAGTCCGGCCAGGCCGCGGTGATCGTCGCCGCACCGCTGCCGCCGCTGGGCGCTGACCGCGCGACCGCCGCGGTGATGAACTCGGTGCTGGGTGCCGGCTTCTCGTCGCGCTTGAATCAGGAAATTCGCATCCGGCGCGGCCTGAGCTACTCGGCCGGCAGCGCGCTGGACGCCCGGCCGGGCGGCGGCTCGCTACGCACCGTGGTGCAGACCAAAAACGAATCGGCTGCCGAGGTCGTGGCGCTGGTGCAGGCCGAGCTCGACCGGCTCGCTGCGACGAAGGTCGGTGACGACGAACTCGCGGCGCGCAAGGCCACGCTGATCGGTGACTTCAGCCGCAGCGTCGAGACGACCGCCGGGCTCGGCGCGGCCGTCAAGTCACTGATCGTCGCCGGGCTGCCGCCGGGCGAACTGCGCACCCGCATCCAGGCGCTCTCGGCCGTCAGCGCCGGCGATGTGCAGCGCTATGCCACAGCGAATTTGGCCGCAGCGGGCCGGCGCGTGGTGGTGGCGGGCGACGTGTCGAAGTTCACCGATGCGTTGAGCGCAGCGTCACCGGCCCTCGTGGTCGTGCCCGCTGCGAGGCTCGACCTCGACCGGGGCAACGGGTTGACTGTGCTGCCGTGAGCATCTGCGAATCGTGGGCCGTGTGACGATCGGAAACACAATCCCTCGAACGCCTTCGGCATTGAATTGCACGCAAAAACCGGAATGCGCCGACAATCGGGAGGTTGCCCGTGATTGGCGTCAAGCCCCACGGTCGTCCGCACCTCTTTTTCCAGGACCGCCAATGGCCACCCGTCGTTCCCCTGCTTCTGCCGCCTCCCCCGCTGCTTCAGACACCACGCAAAAACTGCGTCAAACGCAGGCCGAATACGTCGCCGCGCGACCGGCCGGCGAACCCGGCGTCAAGCCGATGATGTCAAGCTCGAAGATGTACGTCTGCCGCCGCTGCCAGGCCAATTTCAAGACCGGCGACGGCAAACCCGACGCTCGCCTGCCAGGCCTCGGCAAGTGCAACAAGTGCCTCGCCGCCGCCACGGCCGCCCTCGCCGCCTGAGTTAACCTCGACGTATCAGCGCCGGGCAAGGGCCACGCAGTGGCTCTTCGTGGCCCCGCCAAGCAGGCCCGCACCCCTTGGGGGATCGACGACTGACGTACCCGTCGGTCGAGGGGCTTCAGGCGTTGCGCCCCATGCGCTTGAGCACGTGCCCAGCTATGCCGTGCGCCAGCTCGTGCTCACCCATTTAGACCCGGCTGACGTGCTCGGCCTCCAGCAACTTGGCTTCTTCCTCGTTGTGGCTGCGCACGACGACCTCGATGTCCGGGTTCAGCGCCCGTGCCACCTCGACCATCTTGCGCACGCCGAGCGTGTCGGGCGTGGCGATCACCGGCATGGCTGCGTTCGCGATGTGCGCCTGGATCAGCACGGCTGGCTCGGTGGCGTCGCCGCTCACCGCCGGCACGCCTTGCGAGCGCCGCTTCTCGACGAACTCGCGGTTCTGCTCGGCGACCACGAAAGCAATGCGCTGCGCCGCCAACGCCTGCGCGATCCGCTTGCCGACACGGCCGTAGCCGAACAGCACGACCTGGCCGGTGAGCAGCGTCTCGTCGGTGCCCGTCGGCAATTCGGCAATCGGATCGTCGGGCCGTTCGAGACGCCGCGCCAAGGTGGAGCGCTTGCGCAGCCAGGCTTGCACCGGCAGGGTCGCGCTGAACAGCAACGAGTTGAGCGCGATCGAGATCAGCGCGCCGGCCAGGATCAGGCTTTGCCCTTCGATCGGCAACAGCTTGAGGGCGACACCCAGGCCAGCGAGGATGAACGAGAACTCGCCGATCTGCGCGAGGCTCGCGCCGACGGTCAGCGCGCTGTTCAGCGGGTAGCGAAATGCGACCACCAGCACCACCGCCGCGATCGTCTTGCCCACCATGATGATCGCGACCACAGCGAGCACCTTGAGCGGTTCGTCGATCAGCACTTGTGGGTCGAACAACATGCCGACCGAGACGAAGAACAGCACCGAGAACGCAGCGCGCAGCGGCAGCGATTCTTCGGCCGCACGGTGGCTGAACTCCGACTCGCGCATCATCGTCCCGGCAAAAAAGCGCCGAGCGCGAACGACACGTCGAACAGCTTCGCCGAGGCATAGGCGACGCTGACCGCACCGGCGATCACACACAGCGTGAACAGCTCACGCGAACCGGTGCGCGCGGACCAACCACAGCAGCTTCGGAAACACGCGCCGGCCAACCACCAGCGTCAACGCGATGAAAGCTCCGACCTTGGCGAGCGTGATGCCGAACGTGGCCCAGATGTTCTGGTCCGGCGCGGCGTTCTCGGTGCCCATGCCGCCGAGCAATGGCGAAAGAGCAGGCAGTAGCACCAGGTCTTCGACGATCAGGCAGCGGACTGCTGTCTGGCCGTTCATCGATTCGAGCACGCCGCGTGACTCCAATGCCCGCAGCAGCACGACCGTGCTCGCGACCGAGAGCGCCAGACCGAAGACGAGCGAAGCCCCGAGATTTCAGCCCCAAAGCGCGGCCGTACCCATGCCGAGCGCGGTGGCTACAGCGATTTGCAGCAACGCACCGGGAATCGCGATGCGCTTGACCGCGAGCAGATCCTTCAACGAAAAATGCAGCCCGACGCCGAGCATCAGCAGCATCACGCCGATCTCGGCGAGTTGCCCGGCGAGGTCGACATCGGCCACGAACCCCGGCGTGGCCGGCCAGACAGGATGCCGGCGGGCAGGTAGCCAACCAGCGGTGGCACCTTCAGACGGGCGCCGATGTAGCCGAACACCAAGGCCAAACCGAACCCCGCGGCAATCGTGGAGATCAGGCTGACGTTATGAGGCATCGGGCAGAGACTTCCTGCGCGGCTGCAAGTTTGCGCAGAGTCTAAAGGCGGCCCTCACGGGCGCACTGGGCGGCGGCCGGCTTCGACGCCAGGCCTGAGGCGGCCCGGCGCGGGGGCGGGCTCAGCAGGTGAGCGTCGGCGCTTGCTTGCGGATCGCGTCTTGCGCCTTGGTCATCGCGTAGGCGAGCGCGGCGTCGGGCGATGGCCAGCGGTGGCCGCAAGCGAGGCTCTCGTCGCGCAGGATTTCGCGCGGCGAGCCGCCCTGCTCGCGCTGCACGATCAGCGCGGCGATGTAGCCATCGCCCCGTGGGCCTTCGAGCGCGCCCGTGTAGACGCGGTAGTCACCAATCTTGCGTTCGTCGAAGTGCATGTGATCAGCTCCGGCTGGCATCCATGCCCGCCAAGGACCGAATCATCGACAGTTCGCGCGCGGCGCGCCATCCACCAAAGGGGGGAAAAGATCACGCCGGGCGTTTACCGCGTCGTCACTCGGCGACACCCCAGGCCAACCTTGCCGCAGCGTAGATGTCGCTGGCCGGATCGACCGCGCCAGCGATGCCGCAGACCGCCGAGGCGTACTCGCCGGCCCGCTGCAAGGTGGTCGGCAAGGCCCAGCCGAGCAATTCGCCGAGCAGCAGCACCGAGGCGAACGCGTCGCCTGCGCCCACGGTGTCGCGCACCACGACCGCCGGTGTCGCGCCTTCGAGCCAGCCTTGCGTGCGGTCGAGGCAGGCCCAGCCGTCACCGCCGCGCGTGATCGTCAGGCGCTGCAAATCGAAGTGCTCGAGCAACGACTCGGCGGCTTCGCGCAGCGTCGGCTTCTGCGCTGGCACGAACCACGCGGTCAACTGGTCGAGCTCGTCTTCGTTGACCTTGACGAGTTGCGCGCGCATCAACGAGTCTTCAGCGCGACTGCGGTTGTCGAGGCCGTCGCGCAGGTTCAGGTCCAGAAAGAGAACGGCACCCGAGGAGCCGAGCGCGGCGTGAATCGCCGCGCGCGAGACCGCGCCGCGCTGCGCCAGCGTGCCGAAGTAGACGACCGCCGGTGCGCTCGCGCGAATCACCTGTGCGGCTTCGTTCGCATCGAGGTGGTCCCAAGCCGCATCGGCGTCGATCTCGAACGTGTGCTGCGTGCCGCTCATGTGAATCGCGACGGTGCCGGTCGCATGCGCCGGGTCGCGTTGCAAACCGCACGTGTCCATCTGCAAACGCGCGAAGTCGGCAGCGATCGTGTCGCCGAGCGCATCGGCGCCGATGCGCGTGATCATCACCGGCGCAGCCCCCAACAGTGCCAGGTTGCGCGCGACGTTGAACGGCGCGCCGCCGATCACGTCGGCATCGGAAAAGCGGTCGATCAGCGCCTCGCCGATCACGGCGACGCGCGGTGGGTTCGGCTCAGTCATGGGCGGGCTTGGTGGCAACGGTGCGGTGCGCCTCGGCGGCGCGCACGCCGAAGCGGGCCTCGCCCAGGCGCCGGTATTCTTTCGGTGTCATGCCTTTGATCTCGAGAAACCGCCGGTTGAAATTGGCGACATTGTTGTAGCCGCAGTCGTAGCAGACATTGCTGATGTAGCGGTCGGTCTCCATCAGCAACTGGCAGGCGCGTGCGATGCGCAAGCGGTTGACGAAGTCGGTGAAGGTGTTGCCGGTGGCACGGCGAAAGTAGCGCGAGAACTGGCTCTCGCTCATGCCGACACGCTTGCTCAGCTCGGCCATCGAGAACGACTCGGTCGCGTTCTCGGTGATGTAGTCGACGATGGTGCTGATCTGCGCGAGCGAGTTGTCGTCGTCGAAGCTTTGCAGCGGCGTGCTCGACAGCAGCCGGTAGTCGGTGCATTCGGCCAACTCGCCGAGGAACTTCAGGAACTCGCTGAAGCGCTTGACGCCGTGCAGGCGCTTGATGGTTTGCAGGTACTCGCTGGCGCGCTCGGCCATGCCAAAGAATTCGATGCCGAGCCGCGCGCGGTCGAGCAGCGGCAGCACATCACGCAAGTCGCTGATCAATTCCGACGCACGCGTGAGCGGCTCGCCTGAGAACTGCAGCACCCTGTCGCGCAGCGCCACGCCTTCGGGGCCGACATCGGTCGAGATCCAGTTGTGCGGCAGGCGCGGGCCGGTCAGCACCAGGTGGCCGGGCTCGAAGTGGCCGATGTAGTCGCCCACGAACACCTTGCCGCGCGTCTGGAGGATCAAATGCAGTTCGTACTCTTCGTGGTAATGCCAGCGCACCAGCGGGTTCGGGTAGCCGTGCTCCAGGCAGCGCACGTAGCCGCAGCTGCCCGCGGGCTCGTAGCCGAGCGTCGGGTCACGGATGAAATCGTGCTCCAGCTCCGGGGTGCGTGCGCGCTTGAGGCTCATGGTCGTCATTGTCCGGCTTGGCTCGATGCTGCGATCAGCTCATCACGTTGCCGCCGTCGACGTTCAAGGTCTGCGCGGTGATGTAGGCCGCGGCATCGCTCGCCAAAAAAACGGCCGCGCCGGCGATGTCTTCGGGCGTGCCCATGCGGCCCATCGGCACGGCCAGCCCGACCTGCTTTTTCTTCTCGCCGAGCGGCAGCCCTTCGGCCTTCGCGAACAGCGCATCCACGTGCGCCCACATCGGCGTGTCGACCACGCCGGGCGAGATGCCGTTGACGCGGATGCCGTGCGGCGCCATCGCGAGCGCGGCCGATTGCGTGTAGCTGATCACCGCCGCCTTACTCGCGCAATAGTGCGCGACCAGCGCCTCGCCGCGGCGCCCGGCCTGCGACGCGAGGTTGATGATGCTGCCGGTCTTGCCATCGGCCACGAGTTGCTTGAGCACCGCCTGCATCGTAAAGAACAAGCCCTTGACGTTGACGTCGAAGATGCGTTGGTATTGCGAGACGTCAGCTTCGAGCAGCGGCGCCAGATCGAACACCGCGGCGTTGTTGAAAAGCACGGTGATGGTGCCGAACTTCGCGCGCGCGGCGGTGACCATTGCAGCGATGCTGTCGGCACTCACCACGTCGGCGGCGACGTAGTGCAGCCTGTCAGGATGACGCGCGATCAGCGCCGCCAGCTCGGTTGGCGGCGATGCCCCGAGGTCGACCGCGGTGCAGCGCGCGCCTTCGTCGAGATAGGCCTTCGTCACGGCCAAGCCGATGCCGCCGCCAGCGCCGGTGATCAGCGCGTGGTGTGTCTTCAATTGCTCAGCCATGCGTGCTTTCCTCGATGAACTGCAGCACCTCGGTATGTGCCGTCTTCAACGCCACGACCAGGCGCGCATCACCCGCCAGCGGCCCCCAGAGAATCGGGTCGCGGCCGAACGCGGAGAACGGGTCGCCGCTCTCGAAAATCGCGTGTGCGCTCGCCGCGTTCATTCCCTGATCCTGGTACGCATACGGCAACTCGCCGCGGTGCCAGCGGCCGAGGAACTCGAAGAACAGCGCCGGCAGTTTCGCGGTCGATGCGATCGATGCGCCGCGCGCCAGGCACTCGCGAAACGTCGGCCACAAGAAGCCCGGGATCTTCGCGAAGCCATCGGCCGCAACGCGCTGGTTCGTGTCTTGAATGTGCGGGTTGCTGAAGCGGTCGAGCACGACATCGCGGTACGCGGCGAGGGCCAGCGGGTACGGCGTGGTCTCGCCTTCGAGCGACGGGATCACGTCGTCGGTAACGTAGTCAAATGCCATTTTACGGATCGCCGCGTGCGCCACGCCTTCGTGGATGTAGGTCAACCCGATCAGCGTGCCGGCCCACGCGAAGCAACTGTGGCTCGCGTTCAGGATGCGGATCTTCGCTTCTTCATACGGGAGCACCGACTCGACCATCTCGGCACCTGCTTTCTCCCACGCCGGGCGGCCAGCGATGAAGTGGTCTTCGATGACCCACTGTATGAATTTTTCGCCCATCACCGGCGCGCCGTCATCGACGCCGGTCGCGGCTTTCACGCGCA